>JANLUG010000070.1:0-20682 GCA_031363335.1 Gammaproteobacteria bacterium | reverse complement strand
CGCGCGAATCAGTCCGCGCGGAATCATCCAACCCGGTTCGGATGTGAACAGTTCAAACAAACCCTCGGTTGCGCCGGGTTTGTACGGCAGCTGCTTCACGCGTTCGTAGAACTCCGCCGCGCGGTCGTCCGTTTCGGAACTGAACACCCATTGCCCTTCGCGGAGCCCTTTCTTGATGCGCACCAGCGTGATCTCGGTGTGCGGGATCGTCCACTGCGTGAGGCCATTCGGCGGGTAGGTTACGACGCTATCGGCGTCCGGAATCTGCTCCCAGTCAGGCAACTCGACCCGGTCCAGAATCTCCTTCATGTACACCGCGGTCTCGCGCCCGATGTTCTTCCGCACGGCAGGGGCGATGTCGCTCAGATCGAAGAACTGATGCGCGACCTGAGCGATGGTGTTGCGTTCCGTGCGTTGTTGTTCGGTACGGCTGTTCGGCGTCCAACGGGCGTGTGCGTTGTTCATCAACGCAAGAAAATTCGCGAGCGTCGCGCGCGGGCTGGAAAGATCGGGCGGCGCAAGCGGATGCGCGTCGGCATCGGCGTGAACACACAGCGAGTGCCCCCACAGCGTCGTCATGAGGACGATGCCTATGATGGGACTGATGCGACGGGTCGCGCGCAATATCGGCGGTCGGAGATACGTCACCAAGCCACCCTCTTGATTTTGAGAACGAGCATTTCTAAAAAGAGCATTCAACAAAAAGCCGGCGCTGGATTCCAGCGCCGGCTCGTCGAGTGCGTCGTTTGACGCTATTTCGTTATTTCGTCGTTATTTCGTCGTTATTTCGCCGGCCCGCAGTCGGTACGGTGAATCGACGCGCGTCGGTTCTGGGCGCGCCCCTCTTCGGTCTTGTTGTCGGCAATGGGTTTGGTGTCACCAAAACCCTGCGTAATGAAACGATCGCCGAATTTGACGCCCTTGGACTTGAGATAGGTCGCCACGGCGTCTGCGCGCTTCTTCGACAGCGCGAGGTTGTACTCGGGCTTACCGACATTGTCGGTGTAACCGTCGATCTCGCCGGTCACGAAGCCGAGTTTGGGATTCATCAGTTGCGGCACCAGCGTATCCAGTTGCGCTTTGTCTTCGGCGGTGAGCACCGCGGAGTCGAACGCAAAATGCGTACGCAGTACGTAGTCGCAATCGCAACCTACGGGTCCGACACGCGTGCCGGCTACCGTGTTCGGACATTGGTCGGCGGCATCACAAACGCCGTCTTTGTCGGCATCGGGACACTTAGCCGGAGCGGCGGCAACGACCGGTGCCGGCTTCGCAACCGGTGGCGGCGGCGGTGCTGCAGCAACGTGTGCTACGTGCGCCGGGAAAGTCCAGCCCACGCCGACGAACATACCGCTAATGTCGATGTCGCTCTTCGGGCCGCCGTTATCAAACTCGTAGTGGAGCTTCTTGTAGCCGAAGCGTGCGGCGAACGATTCCGAGAACTGGTATTGGACCTGCGGCATCAGACTGTAGGTCGTATCGGAGTCACCTGAAACACCGTAGGCGAGTGTCGGATTGAAGCGCCATCTCTCGGAGAGCTGAAATGACGGCCTCAGCATGACGACGGTGTCAGTGACGTTGTCTTTGTTTTCGAATGTGTTACCCGCAATCTTGATCTTCGGCTCGAGATCGGTGACCTGTGCACCAACCAGCACGTCGATCGTGTTGTTGCCGAAGGTATCGAAGCGATAGCCGGCGCCATAGGTCCCGATACTCGTGTTGAGTTCGCCCTTCACCTTGGTGCCGATCGGTACCAGGATGCCGTTCTTCGTCGTGGCGTCGTCACTGAGGCCGATATAGTCGTAGTCGACGTACAACACGAAGCGGTCGTAACTGAGGACGGCGAGACCCATAAAACCGGCATCCACGTTGCTGATGATGTCGCTGAAGCTGCGGTCGAAGTTCACGGTCTGACCGCGGGCAGAGATCTTGCCGTCGATCCCGGCCGCCCAGAAGTACGGCGTCAGCTCCAGATTCAGACCCTCTGTTCTCGGGGTTTCCGCGTATGCGGCTGCCGAGAATGTCGCGAGAGTCGCCAAACAAAGTGTCGAAATAATCCTTTTCAAATTGCCCCCTTGAGTAACTTACGGAAGAGTCTGAAGGTGTCCGGGCGACTGTCGAAGCGTCAACCAATCCCCGGTACTGCGTATCGTACGGCAGCGGCGTGTCCGATGCATGACATCTTCGGCCACGCGTAGCGACCCCAAAGCACCCCGGTTGCGCCTGCTACCGTGGCGGACCCGGCGCGTTGAGGTCGCGAGATGGCGAAAGTCCGTTGGCGAAACCCCGGTCCAGCGTTTGAACGCGCGCGTGAAGTTGCGGGTGTCCTCCAATAGCTGAAGGAAGTTTGTGCCGCGCTCCGAGAGGCGTAACTGCAGCGTCGCGGGGCTCATCGCGAGTGCGGTCGCGATTGCAGTCGCCGTCCGGCAGAAATTCGATGATCTTCTGCGTCACGCGAAGCTCGGCAGCTACAAAGCGCCGAAGTCGCTGACGTTCGTTGACGAATTGCCGACCTCGATCGTGGGCAAGGTGCTGCGGCGCAAGGTCAAGGAGAAGTACTGGCAGGGCATGGAGCGCAAGGTCAGCTGACGTTGGACGACTGGAAAGTGGACCGCGCTGCGTTCGCACCGTAACCTGCTGCGAAACCGTTCTGCGAAACAGGAGAGCAGAGGGGATGTCGGATCCATCTGTCGAGGCATCCGTTGAGGCGTTCGGCTATCGACAGGAGCTGAAGCGCTCGCTCAGCCTCGGCGATCTGCTCGTCTACGGGTTGATCTTCATCGTGCCGGGCGCGCCGATCTCGGTGTTCGGTATCGTCTTCAATGCGAGCGGCGGCATGGTGCCCCTCGTCTACATCGTTGGCGCAATCGCGATGCTGTTCACCGCGGCGAGCTATGTGACGATGTCGCGCCACTATCCGGTCGCCGGCTCGGTCTACGCGTATGCCGGGCGGGCAATCGGTGAGAAAACCGGCTTCATCGCCGGATGGATCATGTTGCTCGACTATCTGTTGCTGCCGACGCTGATCTACATCCTGTGCGCAGTCGCGGTGCACTCCGTGGTGCCGGAGGTACCGAAGGTCGTGTGGATCGTCGGCTTCGTGGCGCTGAATACGATCTTGAGCATTCGCGGCATGCAGACCACCGCGCGGCTCAGCATGGTGCTGCTCGCGATGCAGATCGCGGGGCTGGTCGCGTTTATGGTGATGGCGGGCATTGCGCTGTCGCACGGCTTCCACGGCGCGCATCTCTCGACGAAGCCGTTCATCAACCTCGAGATTGCGACGCCGAGTCTGATCTTCGGCGCATTGTCGCTCGCGGTGCTGAGCTTCCTCGGCTTCGATGCGATCTCGACGCTCGCCGAAGAAGCGAAGGGCGGTGCTGAAGCGGTCGGGCGCGCGACGTATCTGTCACTGTTGTTGACCGCCGTCATCTTCGTCGTGCTGACGTACGCGGCGTCGTTGTTCGTGCTCGACCAGGTGCGCTTCCCCGCCGGTGATCGCACCGAAGCCGCCTTCTACGACATCGCGTTCGAAGTCGGCGGCGGTTGGTTGAAATGGGTACTGACGATTCCCGGCGTGTTGTTCGCCGGCTTGCCCGGCGCGCTCGCCGCACAGGTGGCGACATCGCGCCTGTTGTTCAGCATGGCGAGGGACGGACGGTTGCCGAGAACGCTCGCGCATGTCAGCCCGACGCATCAGATTCCGGATCGCGCGGCGTTGTTCGTATCAGCGATCACGCTGGTGCTCGGCGTGCTGATGGCTTCGCACCTGGAACTGTTGACGTCGATGGTGAACTTCGGCGCCCTCGCCGGATTTCTGTTGCTGCACGTTTCGGTGATGGCGCACGTTCTGAGATCGGTTCGCAGTGAACGGCGCTGGTCCTCGCTGATCGTCGCCGTGATCGGCTTTGCGATCATCGGATACGTAGTGATCAATCTGCACACCACCGCGAAGATCATGGGCGCGATCTGGCTCGCGGTCGGTGCGGCGCTGCTCGTCTATCGCGCGTATGCGGCCAGGCGCGGCACGGGAGTGCCGGTGGCCTGAGGCCTATCTGGACGCCTCCTTAGTTGCGGATGTTCTTGACCACCTGGTGCGCTAGTTCGCTTGCTTCGTACGAGATCGAGCCGACTTCGAACGTCTTGCTGCGGCCCACCCACACGACTTCCTCCGTTTTTGCATCGAAGATCGAGGTGGTCAGCACGACGCTGGTTTTCGTATCGACGTACGAGTCGCGCGTCATCGTGATGGCGTTTCCATAGCCGCCCCAGTAACCCGCATACGTGTAGTAGGTATACACCGATTCCGGTACGAGCTCTTTCACGACTTCCGCGCCGCCGAATCGTGAGGCCAGCACGTATTTGATGTTGCTCTTCTTGACGTATGCGGTCACCGTTTCGCGTGTCGGCGCGGTCTGGCCGAGTACCTCGTAGCTGGCGGTCGCGTTGATACCTCGCGCCTTCAGCGCATCGACGAAGCCGCGTTCGAACAGAATGCGGTTCGTCATGTTGATGTTCAACAACACGCCGACAACGAGCACGTCGTTCATCGCGTCACGGTGCAGCGCGGGCGCCTGCCACGAGTCGGTGAGCGACGTCGAACTGCATCCGGATAGAACGATCAGCAGACAACAGCAGAGACTCTTCTTATTCATCATGCGGTCACATCTCCTTCGGCTTTTCGCCATAGTCCTGCCACGGCGCGTCGCGCTCGCGGATCACCTGCCTGAAACCCTTCTCGTCGAACGACTCCGCCCACCGAACCGCTTCCTCGGTGTGGCGCGTGATGCCGTCGAAGAATGTACCGATCAGCTGCGTGGTGCGCAGGCCCATGTTCTCGAACGCCTGATTGATTAGCAGCTTGTTCAGCGCGAGCTGATTGGCCGGAATGTGCTGGAAACGTTTCGCCTCCGCCTCGACGAAGTCCGACAGCTCTGCCTGCTCCACTACGTATGAAACGAGTCCGATGCGATACGCAGTGGCGGCGTCGATGGCGCGCCCCGTCAGCAGAAACTGTTTCGCGTGTTCGAGCCCCAACCGGTACACCCACAGCATGGTCGTTGGGGTGCCGTAAATTCGGCTCGGTGCGTAGCCGATATGTGCGTCGCTGGCCATGAACAGCAGATCGCAGCACAGCACCAGATCGGTGGCGCCGCCGATCGCCCAGCCGCGGATTTCGCCGAGCACCGGTTTCGGGCATTCCCATATGCGCATGAAGCGGCGCACGTTGTTGCCCATGAACTGATAGTCCTTCACCGGGTCCCACGCGCCGGCGCGGTTATCGATATCGGGTGCGCCGTACGGCATGTCCCAGCGCCCGCGGTTGGTCAGATCGTAGCCGGCGGTGAACGTATCGCCGACGCCGCGCAACACGATCGCAGCCACGGCTTTCGAACGCGCAGCCGTGTCGATGCCGTCGGCGATGCCTTGCACCACCGCGTCGGTCAGCGTGTTCTTCTTGTCCGGACGGTTGATCGCGATGATCGCGATGCCGTCGCGCTCTTCGTAAAGGACTTCATCGGCCATTGGGGCGCTGCTCCCTGCGATTCACGCAGGCACTCTATTCGATTTGCCGCGCGCAGTGCGACAGCAGCACGTCCACTAGGGCAGCAGATGCAGCGCCCAACTGAGCGATACGACGATGCGGCTTCCGTCCGCGCTGGAATCGCCGACGTAGCGTGCGCCGTCTCCGGCATCGACCCAACGCACATCCCAGTGCGTGCGCAGCCACGATCCGCTCAAGCCGAGCCAGCCGTACGTGTAGTCATTGTCGAGTCGCCCCGCGCCGTGCGAATGACCGAGCCCCCACTCGCCCCTTATGAAGTCCGTCAGACGGCGCGACCCGCTCAACTCCGCGTTCCAGGACGACCAGCCGCGTTGCAGATAGTCATCCGAATAGGCGAACTGCGCGCGCGCAAAGTCGCGGAGGAACAGGTTCGCGCGCCACTCGGTGTAGTCATCGGATGGGCCGCCGTCGCCGATATCGACGATGCGCGCGCCGGCGAGCGACCACTGCCAGTCGTTGCCGAGCGCCGCGCCGTAGCCGAGGCTGACGTCGAGATCCCACTCGCTGTCGTGCGAGTTCATGTAGTCGTATTGCCCGTAACGGTTCTGTCGGTCGGCATCCACGAGGCCGTTCCAGACATCGATGAACCAGCCCTGCGGCAGCGCGGTGGACAGCGCGATACTCGCCGTCGGACGGTCTCGAAGCGACACACCGCGATAGACGTATTGAGAAGCGACCGCCACGTAGGCATCGATCGTCAGCGCAGCGGCCGGTGCGTGGAACGCGGAGATCGGCGGAGCGTCGTCTGCCGGCAGCGGCATCGGCTCAGGTGCCTTCGACGCGCAGCACCGCGGGCGTGGGTTGTCGATCGACCGGCGGCGGAACGCGTGCGCTTTCCGTGCTTCCTGGCGTATGCGTCACCACGCGCGTATCGGGTTTCGCGCCGTTGGCGCCGAGCGTGGCGACTCGTTGATTGAGGTCGCGAAGCATCTCGGCGGTGGACGGACTGCCGCCCTCCTGGCGCAGCAACGCGGAGAGGCCCGCGACGCGCGCGGCTGCCATGGAGCTGCCGGAAAAGTAATCGTAGCGTCCGTCGGGGCTCGTGCTGAGCAGATCGCGCGCCGCTAGGTCCACCACCGAAGATGCAGCGTCGGCGGTCGGCTGCGGACCGTCGACCGCGCGCACCGCGATGACGCCGTGCAGATCAGCCGGGAAATCATCCGGCGCATCCCGCGCCGCCACCACGATGATGTCGCGTGCGAGCGCGACTTCCACCAGCAATGCAAGCAGCGGGTCGTTCGGTCCGCCGAGGCTCATGTTGATGACGTCGGCGCACTGATCGATCGCGAATGTCAGCGCTTTCGCGAGCGTGAACGTGTTGCACTGCGCCCTGATGTCGTCGCTGGCGCCTTGCCAACAGGCTTTCAACACCAGCAGTTCGGCACCCGGCGCGATGCCGACGATACCGATCGCATTGTTCGCGTCGGCCGCAATGAGGCCGGCGACCGCGGTGCCGTGAATGTCGCTGTCGAAGCGCGCGTCGTCTGCGACGAAATTGCGCGCCACGCTGATGCGACCCTTCAGATCGGGATGCGTGCGGTCGGCGCCGGTATCGATCACCGCTACGCGAACACCGTGCCCGGTCGCCCGCTGGTGCATTTGCAGCAGTTGCGCGGAATTCGCGCCGTACTGTTGGCTGAAATACGGATCGTCGTATCCACGAACGCTGAACACCTGCAGCGGTTGCGCGAGCCGCACGCGCGGATCGGCGCTGACACGCGACAGCGTTGCATCGACGCCGCGGGCCTGTTCCACGGCCATCACGGCGCAGTAGACGTTGAGCAGATCGATCGGCCAGCCGTCGACTGGCGTGAGCCGATAGTCGCGCGCCAGCCCCGCGAGTGCCGTCGCGGCGGCATCGGACATCCGATATCCGGGTTGGTGATAGCCGCGCTGCGGCATCCCCCCACTGCCGTCGTTGGCGACTGTGATGACCACGAGTTGGTGCGGATCGGCCGCCGGCCGCGCGGTGGCGCATCCGGTCAATGCCAGAACTACGCAGATGATCGCCGCCTGATTCATCACTGCGCTCAGCAATCGGTCGGTTCGGCGAGCTGCACCGCGGGAAGCGCGCGCAGCCGGTGCGCCGCTTCGACGGGGTTTGTCGCGTGCAGCTTGTAGATGCCTTGCGCATCCGGGCCGTCGATTTTGAGCGCCCCGGCCGCTTCGAGCGCCTTCGTCGCATCGTCAGGCGATGTCTGTGGCGCGAACTGAACGCGTAGCGCAATGCAGGTTCTTGCCGGGTCGGCCAGTGTCCGGTATTGCGGCGTGTCGGCGGCCTGGTACCACGCGTAACCGGCGCCCAACAGCAGGGTGGCCGCCAATGCGGTGAGCGGGCGAGACCAGTCGCGCCGTTTCGACCGCCGCGGCGCGGCGCTCGACTCGACGCTCGACTCAGCGCTGATTCGAGCCCATAGGCGATCGAAGCCTGGCTGCTCGCGACTCTGGTCGAGGAGTGGCTCCAGATCGCGCCACTCGCGCGCGAAGTGTCCGTGCAGGCGTCGCGCGGTAGCAAGTTCGGCGCGGCACTCGGCGCACTCCGCGGTGTGCGCGATCACCATCGTGGCCTCGCTCGATGTCGAGGTGCCGCCGAGAAAGGCAGGTAGCAGTTCAAGGCACTGTGCATGCCGGTCGATCGTCGTGGTCATGTCGCCTCACTCACGCATTGTTCGAGAAAATGTTTCAACCGCCGGCGCGCGTGGAACAGGCGGGTCTTCACCGTTCCGACCGGGCAACCTTGCAGCTTCGCGACTTCGGCGCATGAATAGCCGAAGTAGTAAGTCAGTTCGAGCGTGTCGCGGTGATCGACCGACAGTTGCGCCAGACCGTCGGCAAGATCGCGATCGGCATCGGCATTCTGCGTCGCCGCCATTTCCATAACGGGGTGATCGAGCAGCGCCCGGTCGCGTTGCCAGCGCTGCCGCGCGCGAAGGCTCTTCAGCGTGGCGATGCCCAGCACCCAGGTGGTGACTTGCGCGTCGCCGCGGAAGTCGCCGGCGTTCTGCCATACGACATACATGACGTCGTTCAGCAACTCGTCGACCAGGTCGGTGCGCGGAAGCAGCCGATGCAGATGCCGCGCGAGCGCCGGGCGCAGGGCGTGATACAGGCAACGAAACGCGGTCCGATCGCGCTCGGCAACTCTGGACAACAACTCGCGCAGCTCTGCGTCGAGCAGAGGTGCATTCAGAGGTGCATCGGGTTTCGCGCCGGCTTTCGCTGTGATCCACATGGGGGCGATCCCATTCTTCGCCGTGAGTTAGTCGACACATTAGTGCGCCGATCCGGCTGGTCGGTTCAAGGCTCTAGCGATCTTTTTGTTCGATGAACCGTTCCGGCACCCGACTGCACAGATGAATAGGACGGCGTACCAGCAACACGTACCAGCAACAGGTACCAACAACAAGAGAAGGGAGACGAGCGATGAAATCACTAGTGAATGCTGCCTGTGCTGCGGTGGCGCTGGCGGCAATGGCGGCGGCGCTGCCGGCAGCCGCGCACGAAGGCAAGGGCGACGGTTCCTACACTGTGCACAATCTGGTATCCGACGGCTCGGTCACCGCGGACAACCCCAGCGGCCCCGATGCGAATCTCGTGAACCCGTGGGGGATCGCATTCAATCCGTTCGGGCCGGTTTGGTTGTCCGACAACGGTACGAACCTATCGACGCTCTACGACGGCGCCGGCCACATCATTCCCCTCGTCGTTGCGATTCCGGGTCCCGCGAACTCCGCAGAAGGCGGCGCGCCGACCGGCATCGTCTTCAACGGCTCCACGCTGATCGTGCCGACGAACTTCGTCGTAACCAACGGCACCGCGAGGGCTCCAGCGCTGTTCCTGTTCGCGACCGAACAGGGAACGATCTCCGGTTGGACGCCGGGCGTGGACCGCACGCACGCATTCAACGGCGTCGACAACTCGGCAAGCGGTGCGATCTATAAAGGGCTCGCGTTGAGCGCGGGCGGCACCGGAATCCTGTTGTACGCAACCGACTTCCACAATCGCCGCGTCGATGTATTCGACGGCGCGTTCAAGCCGGTGCAGGTCAGCGGCGGCTTCACGGACCCGAACATTCCGGCGAACTTCGCGCCGTTCGGTATTCAGGCGATCAACGGCGACATCTATGTGACGTATGCGCAACAGGATGCCGCCAAGGTCGACGACGTGCACGGGCGCGGGCTGGGTTATGTCGATGCGTTCGACGCTAACGGCAATCTTCTGCAGCGCGTCGCGGTCCGCGGATTCCTGAACGCGCCGTGGGGAGTGGCGCTTGCGCCCGCCGGGTTCGGCATGTTCGCGAACCGGTTGCTCATCGGCAACTTCGGCGACGGCCGCATCAATGCGTTCGACGCGGCGACCGGCCGTTGGGTCGGCATGCTGAGCGGCAGCGATCGCCGCCCGCTGAAGATCGACGGGTTGTGGGGGCTGGCGTTCGGTAACGGTTTCGCCGGCCAGCAGATCGATTCGCTGTACTTCACCGCGGGACCCGGCGATGAAGAGCACGGCGTCTACGGCGTCATCGACGCTTCCGGCGGTAAAGACGACTAACGATCGTACACTGGCGCGTTCGCAGCAGTTCGCATCCGGCAGACCGTGGGGAGACGGCCTGTCGTATGCGGCGCCAGTGTACGTTCTGCTTTCGAGTGCCGTCAGTTCGGCCAGTAGGTGTAGTCGTCGCCTTCTACGTACGGCTGAGCGCCGGTCTTGTCGATCAACTGCGGCGACTCGATGACGCTCGGCCACATCGGCGCGACCTGTTCCGCGTTGTGCGCGTCGAGCAGCGCCTGCAACTGCGCGACGATCTCCGGATGCGCCGCGGCCACGTCCTGATGTTCCGTCGGGTTGTCGGTGAGATGGAATAACCACTTCTTCTGCGGCCGGTCGCTGACGATCATCTTCCAGCCGTCGTGCAGCACCGCCTGGTGATAGCCCTCGCGCCAGAACAGCGTGTCGTGTGGAGCGCCGGTGCGTTCGCCTCGTACGAACGGCAGCACGTCGACGCCGTCGATGACGCGGTCGTCCGGAAGTTTTGCGCCGGCCGCAGCGGCGGCTGTCGGCAGGATGTCGATGTGTTCCACCGGCATGTCGTAGCGCGTACCGGGCGCGATGTGCCCCGGCCACCGCGCGAAGAACGGTACGTGTGTGCCGCCTTCGAACAGCGTCAACTTCCAGCCGCGGTACGGCTTGTTGATATCGGGTAAGCCGAGATAACCGGCGCCGCCGTTGTCGCTGGTGAAGATCACGAGCGTGTTGTCTTCGAGCCCGTTTGTTTTCAGCGCGTCGAGTACGCGGCCGACGCCGCGGTCGAGCGCGGTGATCATCGCTGCATACACACGCAGGCGCTGATCCTTGATGTGCCCGAGCGCGTCGTAGTCTTCTTTCTTCGCCTGCAGCGGATTGTGGATGCCCCAGTGCGCGAGATAGAGGAAGAACGGCCGGTTGCGGTTCGCTTCGATCACCTTCACCGCTTCGTCGGTGTAGTAGTCGGTGAGGTAACCCTTCGGCGCGAAGGTGTGGCCGCCGTTGAACTGCGTGGAGTAGCGCATCGACGCCCACACCATTTTGTCGATCGGATCGAAGTCCTGCCTCGCGTTCACCACATCGGGCGAATCTGGCGGAAGGTAGGAGATGCCGGATAGATAAAGGCTGTCGTCGAAACCCTGCTTCTCCGGACGCATATCGCCGATGCCGCCGAGATGCCATTTGCCGATGTGCGCCGTCTGGTAACCCGCGCTCTTCAAAACTTCGGCAACTGTGACCTCGGAAGCCGGCATGCCGTTCTCCTCCAGCGGCCGCATCGCGTCGGCTTCCTTGCGATGAACGATCAGCTTGAGCGGGCTCGGATCCTGCTCGGCCATCATCTCGAAGATCGACACGCCGATCTTGAAGAACGGTGTGAACTCGAAGCCGAAGCGTGTCGAGTAACGTCCGGTCATGATCGAAGCACGCGACGGCGCGCAAACGGCGTTCGCCGAATATCCGTTCGTGAACGCGACGCCGTCGCGGCCGATCGAATCGATGTGCGGTGTCTGCAGCGTGCCGTCGGCGGCGCCGCCGTTGTAGAACGACACGTCGTTGAAGCCCATGTCGTCAGCAACGATCACGACGATGTTCGGCGGCCGATCCGCCGGCGCCAGGACCGCAGTTGCGGGTCCCTGGCTCCACGTGACCTCGTGGTTCGGGTCGATCGGATTGCGCAGGTCGGCGATCCGCGGCGCCGCGGCGAGCATCAGTTCGAGCCGGTAGTGGTAGCCGATTGCGGCAATTGCCAACGCAACGGCAAGGGCGATGCCGAACTTTTTCATGGACGTCCCCCCAGAGCGACCGTGATGCAATCAGCGGCACATGCTACGCGATCGTTCTTCGCGATCGTTGCGCGATCATCGGTTGACAGACAGCTTGTGGCGGCTATCGTGCGCGTCACGGGCCTGATGGCCGATTCGGTGAGAGGGAACGCAAGATGAACAAATCCATGTTGGTAGGAACGGTGCTGGGCGCTGTCGCGGCCACCGCGGTCGGCAGCTTTGCCGGCTATAAGATGCTGAACAAGGAAGAGTTCGCCGAGGTCGTGTCGGTGACGCCGCTGACCGAGCAGGTCAAAACACCGCGCGAGGAATGTCACGACGAGACGGTCACGAAACAGGCGCCGGTGAAAGATGCACACCGCGTGACGGGCGCGGTCATCGGCGCGATCGCCGGCGGTGTGCTCGGCAACGCGATCGGCGGCCACGGCAGCAACACCGGCGCGAAAGTGATCGGTGCGGCCGCGGGCGGCGTGGCGGGTCACGAAGTGCAACGCAAGATGCAGGAGAACGATACCGTCACCACGACCGAGCAGCGCTGCAACACCGTGTTCGATGTCAGCGAGCGCACGGTCGGATATCGCGTCGACTACAAGATCGGCGACGCTGCGGGACAGATCCAGCTCGATCACGATCCGGGTCCTCGCATCCCGGTGCGCGACGGTCAGCTGGTGCTGAGCGAAGCGCAAACGGTTCCGGTGCAGACCGGCGGGCAATAGCCCGTCGAATCACTGCGGTCTCGCTCACTCGCCGCGCAATGCCGCGGTGATCGGCATGCGCGCCGCGCGCAACGCCGGCAACAATCCGCCGACGAAGCCGAGCGCCAACGCCCACACGATGCCGAGTTGCAACAGCGGCGGCGTGACGCGGAATCCGAACGCGACCTGCGCGTGCGCCGTATTGTTCAGTGTCGAGGCGCTATAGCCGTCGAAGGCCGCGTATACGAGTGCGCCACCCAGTACACCGCCGAGCAACGCAAGCGCGATCGCCTCGATCATCACCGACACCACCACCGGTGCATTGCCGAACCCGAGCGCGCGCAACGTCGCGATTTCGACGGTGCGCACGCTGACCGCCGCATACATCGAATTCAGCGCAGCGATCACGGCTCCCACCGCCATGATCGCAGCGACGAAGTAGGCGAAGCTTTCGATCAAGGCGGTCTGCGCTTTCGATTGACCGCCGTAAAACTCGCTTTCCGAGATCAGCGCGGCGCGCACGCGCGGATCGTTCTGGATCTGCGCGTTGATGCTGTTCGCGAGACCTGGGTCCTGCAGTTTCACGCGGATCGAATTCACCGCACCGCTGCGGCGGAACACGGCTTGCGCGGTGGCGAGGTCCATCCACACTTCAGACTCGGTCGCGGAACCGCCGGTTTCGAAATGACCGACGACCGTCCACGGTTGATCGCGTAACTCGACCTGATCGCCCACATTGAGCCCGACGTATTCGCGCGCCGCCGCCGCGCCGACGAGCATTTCGTTGTGCCCCGGCGTGAATGCGCGCCCTTGGACGATGTGCAGTTCTGGGCGCACCGCGAATGCGGCCGCTTGAACGCCGCGCCCGACGACCGTAGCCGTCTTGTGGGTGGCGAGCTTCGGCAGATCGAGCGCGACGTATAGCTCGCCGCTCGCGTTCTCGATGCCGGGCAATTGCGTGATGACGTGCATTTCTTCGTTGGAGAGCCAGCTGTCGAGTTCGTCGCTGCTGCCTGCACGCATGACGATCGCGCGATCGGGCTGACTCGAATCTTTCAGCGCCGCACTAAAACCCGCGGCCATCGACAGCAGGCCGACGAGCACGGCCACAACGCCGGCGATGCCGACGACGATGACCGAAGATGCGCCGCGCCGGGAATTGATGTTGCGCAGGTTCATCAAGGTGATTTCCACGATCTGTCGCAGCATGCTCAATGTCCTCTCAATGCGTCGACGATGGTGAGCCGGCGCGCCGCCCAGGCCGGCGGAATTCCGATGAACAGACCGATCAGCAAAGACAGGCCGACTGCGAACAGCACGCTCTGCCACGTCATGTCGAAGCGGCCGATGATCGTGATCAGCTTGCTGTTGAGTCCGGGTTCCAACAACAGCGCTAAGGCGATGCCGAGACCTGCGCCGGTCACGCACAGCAGCAGCGCTTCGCACAGCACCAGCGTACCGACCGCGGCATCGGTGAATCCGAGCGTCTTCAGCACCGCGAGTTCCGGCACGCGTTCGCGGAACGACTGCAACGCGGTGTTGCCTGTAAGCAGCACGATCGTGAAGAACACGGCCGAGAGGATCATCGTCGTGATGAATCCCATATCGCCGAACTGGCTCGCTTGCGCGCGGCTGTATTCATCCTGCGATACGGTGCGCGTCGGATCGGAGGAGTTCCTGTAAAGCGTGTCGATCGCGCTCGCCACGTCGTCCAAACGCTGCGGGTCGGTAACCCGAACGCCGAGCCAGCCGACCTGATTCTTCGCCCAACCCGCAACCGCCTCGTTGAAGTAGTCGTAGTGCAGAAGCAGCAGCGGTTGGTCCGGCGCGCCTTTTGGATAAGCGAATGTGCCGACGAGCTGGAACTGCCAGTCCCACGAACCGTCCTGCTTCGGCCAGATCAGGCCGTGCAGGGGAATGGCGTCGCCGGTGTGCCAGCCGTATTTTTGCGGGAGTGATGTCGACGCAACTACCGCGATGCGCGTCGCGGCGAATTGCTTCAGCACGTCCGGTTCGATGATCAGTTCGCGATAGACGTTGAAGAACGCTTCGGGGTCGACGACGTATTGAGCGAAACCGTTCTTCGGATCCTGGTAGTAGGCGCCGAACCAGTTCATCTGCGCGACGTCACCGACGCCGTCCATCGCACGGATCTGCGCGACGGAGGCCAGCGGCAGGTTGTCGCTCATCGAATACTTCGCATCGACAATGAGCCGATCCATGCCGGCCACGGTCACGCCACCCGCAAACGCCGCCGCAATGGCGCGCAACAGCATGAACAACAGGAACGCGACCATCAGCGACAGCAGCGTGAGGAGGGTGCGCGTCCGATGCCGGAACAGGCTCGCCAACAACAACGGCCACATCTTCATGAGGATCGAGATCGAGATCGACTCCAGCCGGAAGTTACACCGCGTCGGCAAGCGTGACTCGCCGGAAATTGCGAAGACTGGTCGATTAAAGGAAACGGTGAGGGATTGCAGATGTCGGTGCGATTTAGCCGGCGCTTGAGATGGACCGCTGAGCCTGCGCGCGGAACGCGGACGGCGTGATGCCCTTGCTCTCCTTGAAAGCGCGGTTGAACGGATTGATCGATTGATAGCCCACCGTCAGCGCGATCGTCAGAATCGGCAGATGGCGTTTATCGGGATCGGCGAGTGCGGCAGCGGCGTCCGCCAGGCGATAGCCGTGCAGCATCTGATTGAAGTTGCGATAGCCGAGTTTGACGTTGATCAAGCGCCGCAGCCGATACTCCGGGATCGAAAGCTGCGCGGCGAGCGACGCGATGCTGAGGCCGGGTTCCTGATAGACGCGTTGGTTCATCGCGGCGGTGAAAGCGGTGTAGTCGAGGTCGAGCGTCGGATTGGGGTCTTTCGCGACCGGTCCTCCGGCGATCGCCGAAGGTAGGGCGAGGACCGGGCTCCACAGCCCGACGATGAACGCGGTCTGCAGCAGCAACTGGAAGGTTGTATAGCCCTCTGATACGTAGAACATCAGGATGTCGTCGCCGGACAGCAGCACGCGCGTCAGCAGAGTCTCGGAGACGATGTTGATTCCAAAAACGACCGTCACGAGCATGCGCAGGAAGCGCCGCATTTCGACGAGATCGGCGCGCCATTCCTTGACCGTCCAATACAGCGCGAACGCGACGAAGAGCGTCTGCAGTGCCGCCGGCAATGATTCGAAGATCAGATGCGACGCGAGGTTCGAGTCCGTCGCTGTGGTCACCAAGCTGGGATGTGTGGTGATCCCAAACAGATATGGCAGCAGGTCTTCGAGCGCGGTCTCGAGCGCGAACAGACCCGCCAACCAGCGCGGGAAGCGGGCGCCCGGCTCCTGAAACAGACGGAAGCACAGATACATGAAGACGCCGGCGGTGGTGTTCATCGCTATCCGGAGAATCAGCAGCGGCACGCCCGTCAGGTCGAACCGGAACGGCTCCGGAATCCAGGCGCTGAACATCACCCGCTGGAAGGCGATGAATCCGGCCGCATTGAGCAGAATCAGCGCAGCCAGTCGAGCCGGTGTGCTGCGCGGTTGCGATCTCAGTAGCCCGCCGCCCAGCAACAAGGCGGTGAACATCGCCAGGCAATCGATCGCGAAGATGGCGGCGTGGAGATTCATCGCGCCGTAGCATAGCAGCCGACACCGGACGGGGCTTGGCGACCCGATTGTGCGAGCTTTGCTCACCGCTGCGCTGTAGTCTCGGCAGTCATGTTCGTCCTGCGGGAGCGCAATTAGTTGACAACCAGTCGGCTGCCGAGAAGAGAGTTGCCCCCGAGATGCACTGTTGGAGACGGCTCCGACGATCGGCAGCTCGCCACCATTCGAAAGTACGCTCCGTCGAAATCCCAATCCTCTCAATCGATGACGCGCGACGGCATCCACATCGGTGAAGTCAACGCGTTGATGCGACGCTGGAAGCCCTGCCCCAAGGCCGCCGGCTGATTGGCAACCGCCACGCCCGCTGGGTTCTGAAATAAGCCACCCCGCAGCGCACACTATGTGTGCTAGCGAACAAACGCGCGCGTTGTAGATCAACACACTCGCGCATTGCCTGGCGCAGTATCTGCCGTGCCCGAAAACAAATTGGAAACCCTGGTGCCCGACGATGGCGTCGAGCGCGATGGTTCTATCGAGAAGAGACGCCAGGAAGCACTGCTGAAAACAGGCGCGTTGCAGAACGCGATTCTCACCAGCGCCAATTTTTCGATCATCGCCACCGACGAACGCGGCATCATCCAGTTATTCAACGTCGGCGCGGAACGAATGCTGGGCTATGCGGCTGCCGATGTCGTCAACCGAGTCAGCCCCAGCGACCTGCACGATCCGCAGGAAGTACTGGCGCGCGCGCAATCATTGAGCGAAGAACTCGGCACCAGCATCACACCGGGCTTCGCGGCGCTCGCATTCAAAGCGTCGCGCGGCATCGAAGACATCTATGAACTGACCTACATCAGCAAGAACGGCAGCCGCTTTCCCGCGATCGTGTCGATCACCGCATTGCGCGACGACTACAACGACATCATCGGGTATCTGTTGATCGGCACCGACAATTCCGTCCGCAAGGAAGTGGAACTGAAGCTGCACCAGGCGATGGCGGCGGCGGAACGAGCCAACCTCGCGAAATCGGATTTTCTGTCGAGCATGAGCCACGAGTTGCGCACACCGCTCAGTGCGATCCTCGGCTTTGCTCAGCTGCTGGAATCCGGTACTCCGGCGCCAACGGTTTCGCAGCGGCGCAGCATCGAACAGATTCTGCAGGCCGGCTGGTATCTGCTGGAGCTGATCAACGAAATTCTCGATCTCGCGCTGATCGAGTCTGCCAAGTTGTCGCTGTCGCTCGAATCGAGTTCGCTCGTCGAAGTGATGCAGGAATGCCGCACGATGATCGAACCTCAGGCGCAGAAGCGTAGGATCAGTGTGACGTTTCCGCGGTTCGAGACGCGCTACTTCGTCAAAGCGGATCGGGTGCGCGTCAAGCAGGTTCTGATCAATCTTCTTTCCAATGCCGTGAAATACAACCGGCCCGATGGTTCGGTGGTGGTCGATTACGCGCTGCGCGCGTCGGGCCGCATTCGGGTTTCCGTCACCGATACCGGCGCGGGCTTGACGCCGGATCAGTTGCTTCAGCTGTTTCAGCCGTTCAACCGCCTCGGCCAGGAAGCGAGCGGGGAGGAAGGCACCGGTATCGGCCTGGTCGTATGCAAACGGCTCGTCGAAATCATGGGCGGCGCGATCGGAGTAGAAAGTACCGTTGGTAAAGGCAGCGTGTTCTGGATCGATCTGAATCTCACTGCAGAACCGGCGAGCCTCGAGAAGGTCGTCAGTCCTGCTTCGGTACTGAATCCGTTGTCCACCGACGTGCTCTACACACTCCTCTATGTCGAAGACAACCCGGCGAACCTCATGCTGGTGGAGGATCTGATCGCGCGTCGGCCCGACGTTGCGCTGTTGAGCGCGAGGGATGGCATTCGCGGCGTCGAGATGGCGCGCGCGACCCGGCCGGACGTGATTCTGATGGACATCAATCTGCCCGGGATGAGCGGCATCCAGGCGTTGCGCATTCTGTCGGAGCACGCGAGCACAGCGCACATTCCGGTGATTGCGCTCAGCGCGAACGCGATGCCGCGCGACATCGAAAAGGGATTAGAGGCAGGCTTTTTCCGCTATCTCACCAAACCGATCAAGGTGCGCGAGTTCATGGATACACTCGATGTGGCGCTCAAGCATGCGAAGGCGAATCCGTCCTCGCCGACGGTAGCTAGACATGACTGAAATCCCGCTCCAGATACTCAACGCAAGCATCCTGATCGTCGACGATCAGGCGTCTAACGTTGCGCTGCTCGAGCAGCTGCTCAATGAGGCGGGCTACACCCACGTTACGTCGACGATGGATCCGCTCGGCGTCTGCGCGCTGCACCGCAAGCATCGCTACGACTTGATCCTGCTCGACCTGCAGATGCCGGGAATGGATGGCTTCCAGGTGATGGAAGGTCTGAAGACCAACGCCGACGAAAGTTATCTGCCGGTCATCGTGCTGACGGCGCAACCCGGCCACAAGTTGCGCGCGTTGAAAGCCGGTGCGAAGGATTTCATCAGCAAACCGTTCGATCTCGTCGAAGTGAAGACGCGCATTCACAACATGTTGGAAGTGCGCCTGTTGTACAAACGACTCGAGCGTTTCAACGAGTTGCTCGAGCAGACGGTTGCCGAGCGGACGGCGGAGTTGCGGGAGAGCGAAGCGCGCTATCGCAGCCTGACCGAACTCGCGTCCGACTGGTATTGGGAACAGGACGAGGACGGCGCATTCACCAAAGTCTCGGGTCCGGCGCTGGAAATGCTTGGCATCCGTGTCGGTCCCTTTGTGGGCGAAGCACGCGAGGAATCGATAGATGGATGGAACGAGACGGAGCGCGACTTGCTGCGGGCGAAGATCGCCGAGCGGCAACCCTTTCTCGACTTCATGTTCGAGCGCGTCAACGCCGACGGCTCGCACCAGCGGTTTCAGGTCAGCGGCGAACCGATGTTCAACCAGGCGTGCCGCTTCGTCGGCTATCGTGGCATCGGGGTCGAACTCTTCGCAAACCATTAGCCAAACTCAACTGCGATCAACCGTCATGCCGTCAACACACAGCCCCAGTCAGAACCGGCTCCTCGCGGCGCTGCCGACAGCCGAGTACGAGCGGCTCGCGCCGCATCTGGAAGGGGTTGTGATGAAGCTGGGCGAATCGGTGTACGAACCCGGCGGTCAACTGCAGCACGTGTACTTCCCAACGACCGCCATCGTGTCGCTGCTCTACGTTCTCGAATCCGGAGCCTCTGCTGAAATCGCAGGCGTCGGCAATGAAGGCATCCTCGGCATCTCGCTGTTCATGGGCGGCAACACGACGCCGAGCTCCGCGGTTGTACAGACTGCGGGTTACGCCTATCGCCTGCCGGGAAAACTGTTGCGCGAAGAGTTCAACCGCGCCGGGCTGATGCAGCGACTGCTGCTTCGATATACGCAGGCGTTGCTCACGCAGATGTGTCAGACGTCCGCCTGCAATCGACACCACTCGATCGACCAGCAACTGTGCCGATGGCTGCTGCTGACGCTCGACCGGTTACCGTCGAGCGAATTGGTGATGACGCAGGAGTTGGTTGCGAGCGCGCTCGGCGTGCGTCGTGAAAGCGTCACCGAAGCCGCGGGCAAGCTGCAACGCGCCGGGTTCGTTCGATATCGGCGTGGCCACATCTCGGTACTCGATCGAGTCGGTCTGGAGATGGGCGCCTGTGAGTGCTACGCCGTCGTGAAGAAGGAGATCCGGCGTCTTTTGTCGGATGTGCGCTATCGCCAGATCGAAGTGGCTCTCGCGCCCGCGGATGCGCCGCGGCTTCAGATGAACAGCAGGAACTGACGGACAATCTTCAACGCTTCGGTCGTCGGCACGGTAGTGGCTTTTCGGCGGCTCGCCGGATCGGTATTTCATGGATGAAGGTTAGTCCGACAGGCGTATGTGTACCGCGGTTCTTAGGGTGATTTCGTGAGTGCCGGGATGTCCTACGCGGCGTAGGCTGGTGGCGCACGTGCCATTCATGAGGATCCGATCATCGTTACCACGACTGCAGTCCGCGTTCCGTTTGCTTCCGTTGCCGCGCTCGGCTTGATGGCCGGCCTGTTCTTCGCTCTCTTCAGCGTGATCTCCCGCCATCAGGCGATTGTCATCGGCCCCGAACCGCAAACGATACAGTTCTCGCCGAAGGTTCGGCCCCCACCCCCATCGCCGCGCGTGCCGGACAAGCCGATTCGGCACGAACTTGTTCCGGCTCCGGCGATTCCCTACGATGGTGCGCCGACCGATAAGCCGGACATCGATCTGACGATCGACCGGCCCCACATCGATCCTGTCCCGCCAACGGATTTCCAAGGTCGCATCAATAGCAGCGAGACGCCGCTGGTGCGGCCCGATCCCGTCTATCCGCGTAAGGCGATCGCAGACGGCACTGAAGGCTGGGTCGAACTGCAGTTCACGATCACCGGCGCAGGGGCTGTTACCGACGTCGCCGTCGTCGACTCCGATCCGAAAGGTGTCTTCGATGGCGCGGCAAGCAAAGCGGTGTTGTTGTGGAAGTA
>JANLUG010000032.1:0-1866 GCA_031363335.1 Gammaproteobacteria bacterium | reverse complement strand
AGCCGCCGCACTCGCCGCCGGATTGACCGGCCTCGAAACCGGTTCGGACATCGGCGGCTCGATCCGCAATCCTGCTCACTTCTGCGGTGTGTTCGGCCACAAGCCCACGTGGAATCTGCTGCCGCCGCGCGGTCATGCAATGCCGGGCGTGCGCACGCCGGCCGACATCTCCGTGATCGGACCGCTCGCACGTTCGGCGCGCGATCTCGAAACCGCACTGCTCGTGATGGCCGGCCCTGACGAAATCATGAGTCGCGGTTATTCGCTGTCGCTGCAGCGCCTCGGTAAACCCGTCAGCGCGCTGCGCGTCGCCGTATGGTCCGACGATCCCGCGGGACCCGTTTCGAAAGCCGTGCGTAGCCGTGTCGAAGCCGCGGGCGCCGCATTGCGCGACGCAGGCGCCACGGTCGACGAATCCGCGCGCCCCGACTTCTCGTCGAAGGCGTCACAAACCGCATTTCAGTTCCTGTTGCAGGCGACGATGTCGTCCCGCATTCCCGACAAAGACTTCCAGTGGCTGCGCAGCGCCGTCGCCGACCTTGCCGACGACGACGTCAGCGAACGCGCGAATACGTTGCGCGCGCAGGCGGCGTCGTTCCGCGACTGGAGCCGGCACAACGAAGCGCGCACGCACCTGCGCTGGGCGTGGCATGCGTTCTTCAATCGTTTCGACGTGCTGCTGACGCCGATCATGCCGACGTCGGCATTTCCGCACGACCACCGCTCGTTCGGCGAACGCACCATCGACGTCGACGGCGTCAAGCGACCCTACTTCGAGCAGGTGTTCTGGGCCGGGCTCGCCGGTGTCAGCTTGTTGCCGGCGACGATCGTGCCGACCGGACCCGACGCGCAAGGCTTGCCGATCGGCGTGCAGATCATCGGTCCGGAATACGGCGATCTGGCGACGCTCGAAGTCGCGCAGATCCTCGAACAACGCGGCTTCTCGTTCCGCGCGCCGCCGGGGTATTGACCGACGGCCATGCAGGCCACCGCCGAAGCCCATCCGAACATCGCGCTCGTCAAATACTGGGGCAAGCGCGACGGACCGGACAACGTACCCGCGACGCCATCGCTGTCGATCACGCTGTCGCAGTTGCGCACCCGCACTCGGGTCAACCTCGATACGACGTCGAGTGAACGCATCGTTACACTGAACGGCACGATCGTTTGCGACGCCAAGATCGACGCGTGTCTCGACCGTCTGCTCGCGCGCGCCGGGCAGACGACATACGGATTGCGCGTCGATACCGACAACAATTTTCCGACTGCCGCCGGCCTTGCGTCGTCTGCGTCCGGTTTCGCCGCGTTGATCACGGCGATGGATGCGGCGCTCGGGCTGCAGATGACCGACGTCGAGCGTTCGATCGAAGCGCGCCGCGCATCCGCTTCCGCCGCGCGCTCGCTCTACGGCGGCTTCACGACGCTGTCTGGCGGCGATGATCCGGCGTCGTGGATCGCGCGGCCGGAACTCGACGCCGACACGTGGCCGCTCCAGGTCGTCGTCGCGATCTGCTCGGATCAGCCGAAGGCTGTATCGTCGAGCGCCGGCATGGTGCGATCGAAGTCGTCCCCTTTCTACGCCCGTTGGACGGAAACGGCGGCGATCGATTTCGTCGACGCACGGGCGGCCGTCGCATCGCGCGACTTCAAGCGCCTCGGCGCGATCGCCGAAGCGAATTGCCTCGCGATGCACGCCGTGATGCTGTCCGCGCGACCGGCGTTGTCGTACTGGACCGCTGCCACCGTTGAATGTATGGAGCGGATCCGCGAATTGCGCACCGACGGTGAATCGGTGTTCTTTACGATCGACGCCGGACCGCAAGTGAAAGCCGTTTGCGAGGCAAAATCGGCGGATCGCGTGCGCGC
>JANLUG010001036.1:0-4576 GCA_031363335.1 Gammaproteobacteria bacterium | reverse complement strand
AACCCAACCACCGCTGACAATCAACGTCGACTACCACCCACCACAGCGTGGCGTCGGTGTGCTGATCGGCCAATGCGCGAGCCCTGGAATTGCCGAGGGGACGGTGCGCCTGGTGCTCGACCCCGCTACCGACGGTGAAATCAAGAGCGGCGAAATTCTCGTCGCACCGTACACCGATCCCGCGTGGACTCCGCTGTTCCTGGGGGCTGCCGCCATCGTGGTCGAAACAGGAAGCTATCTGTCGCACGCCGGGACGATCGCGCGCGAGCTGGGCATACCGTGTCTCGTCGACGTGGCGGGCGTGATGACGTCGCTGCGCAACGGCCAGCGCATCTGCGTCGATGCGACCCAAGGCAAGGCATTTCTGTTGGCAGAGATGGACGGGGGGGACAGCCGCCCATGAAGGACGTGTTCGCATTTGTCGTTGCAATCCCGCTGACAGTGGAGTTGTTCGGCGCGCTATATGCGGTATTCGATGCGTGGCGCGATTCCGATGCGAGATCGGCCGCGCTCGAGCGCTTGGCGATCCCGCTTGCGGTGTGGGGCCTGTTTTGGTGGTGGATCGGGGCCGACGGCTGGCACGTCCTCGCGGCCGCTCTTGCGACGATTCTCATCGCGCACATCGTGGTCTTCTATGCGGGCCGGTGGCTGATCCGGCGACCCGGCGTACAGACGCTCGTCGTCGATACTGACGGCACCGACGAAATCACCTGAAGTAAAGAGCCCCGGCGACAATGGGGATTGAGAAGAAGGAGAAGACGTCGCCGGGGCATCGAACCGGTGCTGTGGGCGTTCGACACTTCGGCAGACGCACCGAAGTCCCCACAGTCATCCAGTTAGTACATTCCGGCGACGAGAAGTTCCCTCGCGTCAGCCGCGCAGCCAACCGACGATATCCGGGTACGCGGTCCGGTCCTGAATCAAGAACAGGTGACCGCCTTCATAAACGCGCAGTTCGGATTTCGGGATGCGCCGGGCCATTGCTTCCATATTTCCAACCGGCGCAATGCCGTCATACCGTCCCGCGCAAAGCAGCACCGGCATACGCAGGTCCGGAAGTCGGGCCCATGTGTCGTGATGGCGTCGCGCGTCCAACTGCAGGATGGCGCCCGAGCTACGCGCAGACACTTCCCCGCCAAGATTCGCGGCCGTGCGTCCCCAAGCCAGCGTTCGTTCGACCGCGTCCGGATGAGCATGCTGCCATTGCGTGTTGTGCCGCACGTCGCTGATCGACATCTGCAACAGGATTCGCTCCTCCAACGGCAGTTGGGCGATCTCGTGCAGCGGATAGCTGGCGCCGCCCGCCCCGCCCGAACTCGTGCACGCGAGAACGAGTTTCGAGACTCGCTTCGGATGTCTTAAGGCAAGCTCTTGCGCGACCATGCCTCCGAACGACACTCCGATGACCAGCGCGTCGCTCCAGCTGATCGCATCGAGCAGCTTCGCAGCGTCGTCAGCATAATCCCGCATGGAGTATGGTCCACCCGGCGTGTCGGTCTGACCGAGCCCGCGTTGATCGTACGCGAGCAGATCGAACGACGCGGCCAGCGGTGATTCGAACATTCCCGGCTTTGCACGGAGATCGCCGCCGCTGCCGCTGATGAACAGCAACCGCGGTCCAGAGCCCTCGCGTTCGCAATAGACCTTCAACCGATCGAGCTGAACGAACGGCATCGCTGCCTACGCCTTCAACGCCACACGGTCGTAGATTCCCGTGACCCGCTCAAACTTGAGAATCAGCGTATGCGAGACGCGTTTGTCGGGATCGTGCAGGTGATATTTGAATCGCGCCTGCTTGGTTCCTTGGAGAAACGCGTCGTAATCCTTCGTCAGTTCACGTACGTCGCTGGTGATCTCTTTACTCCACGTCGCCCGGAACGGACCGAGTATCGCGCCGCCGACCAGACAGATCGTGATCTCGTGATTCGTCAGCCCGTGGTCTTCCTGCTTCGTCGACATGCCGAATGCTCCTTCCTATCGCCGAACGACGATAGCACAGCGTCAAACGTGCTAACCAAGCACAACGTTGCCGCGCATGTGCAGCGAACCCGACGCGCCGCGAATCCACACCTCGACTTTGTCGCCGTCGGGTTTGCCGCACGCCTCGATTCGCTGCGCGTCGAACACCGGTGCGATGGCGCGGAACTCGAATCGCCGCACCGCTCGACCAGGCTGCTGCGCACGCACCAGTTCGAGCATCAACGTTGCGAGCAATGGACCGTGAACGACGAGCCCTGGATAGCCTTCCTCCTTCGTCACGTATTCGCGGTCGTAGTGGATCCGGTGACTATTGAACGTGATGGCCGAATATCTGAACAGACGCGGCGCATCGAACGCCCATTGGCGGGTCCATTGCGCACCATCCGGCGCAGCTTGCGCGGGCGGCGCGCCGCCCGTCGCGACATCCCGATACACAATGTCCTGCTGCTCGCGAATAGCCACGCCGCCGGTACCGTGAATCTCGTGCTCAACCGTGACGAAGCAGAGGCGTCCCGAGCGGCCGCTCTTTTCCTCCACCGACAATATGCGCGAAACACGCTTCGCCGCTTCGCCGAGCGAAAGCGGCGCGAGAAATTCGAGACGGCTGCCTGCCCACATACGGTGCGGCAGCGGTACAGGCGGCATGAAGCCGCCGCGCCGTGGATGCCCGTCCGGGCCCAACTGCATCGAAGGCGCCGTATCGAGGAAGTAGGCCCAATGCCAGCCGGGGACCAATGCGGCGCCGTCCGACGGAATCGGGTCGGTTGCATCGAGCGTCGCGTGCAGCGCTTGCGCGCGCCACGGGTCGATCCAACAATCCAACTCAGTCGCGCGACCGATCCAGTCTGTCAGGTTCGTCAATTTGCGTCTCCGAATTCGAGGCGAATTCCATCAGTGTGCTGGCCAAGCTCAGGGATGGCACCGTACGTCGGCCAGCTTGAGGCGCGCAGCGGATGCGCGGGCATCTGTATCGGCCCGTGTTCACCGTCGATGCGCACGCGCCGCAGCTGCGGATGGATCGACAACCCGGCAACGTCGTTCACGGTACCGAACGCGATCTGCGCTTCCAGCAGAGCCGTCACGATCGTGGTACGTGGTGTCGACCCGAACCAGGCTTGGATCAGTTCATCGAGTTCGGTTCGATTTGTCACTCGATCGCCATTCGTCGCAAAGCGCGCGTCCATCGCAAGCGATTCGTCCCGTAGAACCCGCTTCGCGAAGTCGCGCCATTCACGGTCGTTCTGAATCGAGATAAGCAGCCTTTGCCCGTCGCTGCTCACGAACGCGCCATACGGCGCCACGGTGGGATGCGCCAGACCGACGTTCTTCGGCGCCGCGCCGAGGTAGTCAAGATGCAGTAACGGCACCGTCATCCACTCGGCGATCACGTCGAACAACGAGAGCTGCACGCCCTCGCCGCGACCGGTACTCGCGCGCCGCCACAGTGCCTCGTGAATCGCGAGTGCCGCGCTGATGCCCGTTGCCACATCGCATACCGAGACGCCGATCCGCGCCGGCGCGCCGGGCGGACCCGAAACGGCGGCCAACCCGGACTCCGCCTGTACCAGCAAATCGTATGCCTTCATCCGCGCATACGGACCCTCTTCTCCATACCCCGAGATGTCGCATGTGACGAGTCGTGGATAACGCGCGCGGAGCTCTTCCGAACCGAATCCGGCCCGCTCCGCCGCGCCTGCGGCGAGGTTCTGAATGAACACATCGGCGCTTGCCAGTATGCGGTGCAGTAACGCTGCGTCGTCGGGCGCTTTGATGTCGAGCACCAGCGACTCCTTGCCACGATTGAGCCAGCTGAAATACGACGATCCGCCGTTGGCTGCGCGATCGTACCCGCGCGCGAAGTCGCCTTCCGGACGCTCGATCTTGATGACGCGCGCACCTGCATCGGCCAGGCGGCACGATGCCATCGGCGCCGCCACCGCCTGTTCCAGCGACACTACGAGCAGTCCGGCTAACGGCGCCGTCGAGGCGCTTGACGCGGGGTCGCTTGACGCGGAGTCGCTCGACACGTCAGAACGACCGCGGCAGCCCGAGCACGTGCTCAGCGACGAAACTCAAGATCAGGTTCGTCGAGATCGGCGCGATCTGATACAGCCGCGTCTCGCGAAATTTCCGTTCGATGTGATACTCGCGTGCAAACGCGAATCCGCCGTGCGTCTGCATCGCGACGTCGCCCGCCCGCCACGACGCTTCCGATGCCAGCATCTTTGCCATGTTTGCTTCGGCGCCGCAGTCGAGTCCTGCATCGAACAGACGCGCCGCCTTGTCGACCATCAACGCGGCCGCCTCGATCTCCGCATAGCACCGCGCGATCGGAAACTGAACACCCTGGTTCTGCCCGATCGGTCGACCGAACACGATGCGCTCGTTTGCGTATGCCACCGATTTGTCGGTGAAGTAGCGACCGTCACCGACACACTCGGAGGCGATGAGAATGCGCTCCGCATTCATGCCGTCGAGAATCACGCGAAAGCCGCGGCCTTCTTCACCCAGCAGATTTTCGGCGGGCACTTTCAGATCGGTAAAGAACAGCTCGCACGAATGATGATTGATCATCGCGCTGATCGGCCTTACGTCC
>JANLUG010001034.1:0-3475 GCA_031363335.1 Gammaproteobacteria bacterium | reverse complement strand
GTCGATTGAGTCTCTCAAGGGGGAACACCGTGAAGCCATCCTTAGCGCGCGCCTGCGCCAGTTTCGTCGTGCTCGCAGCATCGTTCGGAATGAGTCCGTCGGCGTTCGCGGCGTCAACCGAGATCGAAGAAATCGTGGTGACCGCGCAGAAGCGCGAATCGAATCTGCAGCAAACGCCGATCGCGATCACTGCCATCACACAAGAACAGATCCAGCTGAACCGCATCGAGAATTTCGCGGACATCGCGCTGCACACGCCGAGCATGAGCTACACGGAATTGCAGGGCTTTTCGCAAGCGTCGATCCGCGGTGTCGGCACCGACCTCACGAACCTCGCGAACGAAACCGCGGTTGCGATGTATGAAGACGGTGTCTATCGCGGCGCGACGTTCTCGCAGACGGTGCCGCAATTCGACATGGAACGCATCGAAGTGCTGCGCGGCCCACAAGGCACGTTGTACGGCCGCAACGCCACGGGCGGCGCGATCAACATCGTGACGCGTATGCCGTCGGAGACGCCGGAGTTCAATGCGTCGTTCACCGGCGGTAACTACAACCGCCTCCGAGGCGAGCTTGGTGTGTCGGGTCCGTTGACCGATACCATCTCCGGGCGCGCAAGCTTCGTAACCGACAGTCACTCGGGGTACGTCGACAACAAAACCCTAGGCCATTCGGAAGGCGACGACAGCCTCAAGGGTGGTCACGCGGCGTTGCAGTTCGATCTGAGCGACACGGCGGAGCTCGTGCTGCGCGGCAACTACACGCGCGATCACGGCAGTCTTGGCGTGTTCGTGGTGCGCCAAATCTCGCCGACGCCGCTCGGGATCTCACCGGCGAACGTCGGTGGATTTCTGACATTTCCGAATGCGGCGCTCGGCGGTGCCAGCCTCGCGCAGATTTTCGGTTTGACCTTCCCGCAAGCGAGCCAGCCGATCGTCGTCGATCCCGATGATCAGAAGTCGTATACCGAACAGCCGACGAAAAACAACATCAAGCAGTTCGGCGGCAGCGCCACGTTGACGATGGAGCTGGGTGACGTCACGTCGAAACTGATTCTCGGCCGCCA
The DNA here is from genome assembly GCA_031363335.1 of Gammaproteobacteria bacterium. Taxonomy (GTDB): domain Bacteria; phylum Pseudomonadota; class Gammaproteobacteria; order Pseudomonadales; family Azotimanducaceae; genus DATJGR01. The sequence goes on along the minus strand of JANLUG010001034.1, from coordinate 2,409 downwards.
GGACGCGAAGTGGTTGCGGTACATGGATGTCGATGGCACTGACATTCAGTTGCTGACCCAGGATGGCCAGCAGTCGAACCGGCAGAACACAGCCGAGCTGAACTTCTCCGGCAACTACTGGAACGATCGCGCAACGTGGATCGTCGGTGGTTTCTACTTCCAGGAAGACGGCAACACGCACTTCTATTACGACCTCGCTGCGCTGCAAACGACCTTCGAGGCCATCTTCGGCATCTTCGGCGCCGGCCAGGCACCGTTGCCTCCAGGTAGCCTCGCGTTCTTCGGCACGCGACTGAAGACGGGTCAACCCGATGCCGCACCGTTCCTCGACTTCCGCGGCAATCAGAACAGTAAGTCGTGGGCGTACTTCGGCCAGACCACGGTCGACATCATCGATAATCTGCATCTGACGTTGGGCGCGCGCTACACGGACGACACGAAAGACATGCACCGCGAGTTATCTAACAACCTCGGTGGGGCGCCGTGTGATCAACATATCAATCAGAATTGGAACGAAACGACCGGCACCGGGATTATCAACTACGACTTCACCGACGACGCGATGGTTTATCTGAGCGCATCGAAGGGTTTCAAAGCCGGCGGATTCAACGTGGCGGAGTGCGAAGGTGCATTCGATCCGGAGACCATCTGGGCGTATGAGCTCGGCGCGAAATTCCAGCTATTCGACAGGCGTCTGCAGTTGAACGCGGCGACGTTCGTCTACAAGTACGACGAAATCCAGATCAACCGGTTCGTCAACAACGCTTCGTCGATCACCAACGCGGCCAAGGCGGACATTTACGGCGCGGAACTCGAGTTTGTCGCGCTGGTGGGTGCGGGCTTCGAATTCGACGGCGGCGTCACGTACCTGTCGACGCAATACGGCGATGCGAGTTTCAGCAACCCGATCTTGGGCGGTCCGCCGATCAGCGTCGATGGCAATGATCTGTTGCGATCGCCGCCGTGGAAAACGTACATCGGTGCGCAGTACGAGTGGAGTACCGGCCTCGGTAGATTCATCCTGCGCGCGGACATGACCTACTCCGACAGCTTCTACTTCGACGTCTTCGAAGCATCGCTACCGAATCAAAGCCAGATGGAACAGGACGCGTACACGATCGCGAATGCACACCTTGCGTGGGAGAGCACGGACGGTAAATATTCTGGTCAGCTGTTCTGCCAGAACATCGGCGACGAGTTGTACTCGAACTCGAGCCAGGCGGTCGGCACGACGGGCGATGTCGAGTCGCAGTACTCGTCGCCGCGACAGTACGGTATACGCGTTTCGATGCAGATGGGCGGCGACAAATAGCAGGGACCGGCTAGGAGACTCTCGTGTCTGCGAAGCCGATCGACGATCTTGATCGCAAGATCATCGAGCTGCTGCGTGAAGACGGTCGCGCGCCGAACAAACAGCTCGCGGCGCAGTTGGGCGTCTCCGAAACGACGATCGCGATCCGCATAAGGTCGCTGCGCGAGCGCAAGGTCATGCTGGTGACCTTGCAGCGCGACTTCTACAGCCAGGGCTTCGACCTGCAGTGTCTCGGCGATGTTTACGTGGCCGACCGGAATGTCGATGCCGTGGCGCGCGATCTCGCGGCATTGGCGAGCGTCACCATCGTGACGCTGACGCTGGGCAGCCCCGAGATCTTCATCGCATTCAATGCGCGCGACCGCGGCGACGTCGTGAAAGTCATCGACGAGCAGTTGGCGCGCGTGAAAGGGGTCGATCGGATCGAAACCTACGTGGCGCTCGACATCCGCAAATACGAGTCGTGGTTCGGCAACCTCGCACATCTATGATCAAAACCGACGCAGTGGACGAAGGCATCATGGCGATCCTTCGCGAGGATGGCCGGCTGAGTAACCGCGAAGTGGCGCGCAGGCTCGACGTCTCCGAGGGCACCGTCAGGCAACGTCTGAAGAAGCTTCAGGATGCAGGCGCCATTCGAATCGGTGTGGTCACCGATGCAAATCGCGTCGGCTTTGCAGTGTCGGCTTGGGTTCGCGTGTCGGTATCTCCCGAACACACCGAGCATGCGCTAACGACGTTCTCCAACCTGAAGGACGTGCAGTACGTGGCCGCGGTCATCGGCCGATATAACGTGCTCGTCGTGCTCACCGCATCGAACCAGCTCGAACTGATGCGCCTCGTGAACTCGAAGATCGAGAGCAGCCGTGGCGTGAGTCAGGTGGATGTGCGGATCATCGCGCAGACGGTGAAACACGACATCCACGAGGTGGTGGTGCGGCCGACCGTGGAAGCGCTGAAACCGTCCGGCAAGCGCCGAAGCTGAGCGCTATTTCGACGTTATGCCGGTAGGGTCGGGGCTGTAGGTGTGGTCGCTGATGATCTGACCGTCGGCATTGAACGTCAGAATCACACGATGCCGCAAAACCGGCAGGGCG
>JANLUG010001020.1:0-16677 GCA_031363335.1 Gammaproteobacteria bacterium | reverse complement strand
TGGACGGTGTTCGCGCGGATGCGGCAAAGCGTGGCTATGTCGAAACCGTGTTCGGCCGCCGCCTCTATCTGCCCGAGATCAACGCGAGCAACGGCATGCGCCGGCAGGCCGCTGAACGCACGGCCATCAATGCGCCGATGCAAGGCACCGCGGCCGACATCATCAAGCGCGCGATGATCACGGTAGATAGGTGGCTAGCAGACGCGGGAATTGGCGCGTCGATGATCATGCAGGTTCACGACGAGCTGGTCTTCGAGGTGGACGATGCCGACATCGATCGATTGATCGCCGGTGTCGTACAACGGATGGAGTCGGCCGCGTCGCTAGATGTGCCGTTGGTCGTCGATGTCGGTCGCGGCAACAACTGGGACGAAGCCCACTGAGCGTTACGGTTGCGTCGGCGAATCGATCGGATCGGCCCCTGGCGTCAGCCAGACGCTCAGTTTGTCGATGGCCTCATCGCGTCCGACCCCGGTCAATGCCGAGAAGAGCTGTAGCGAAAACTGCGGTGAGGCGAGCCGTTGTTTTGCGGTACGAAGCGCCGTCGTGGTTCCGCCGTGTCTGAGCTTGTCCGCTTTGTTCAGCAGCACGTGCATCGGCAGATGGGTATGACGCGCCCAGTTGATCATCATCTCGTCGAACGGTTCGAACAGATGCCGGATATCCATTACCAGGACGATGCCGACGAGGTCCTCGCGCTTCGCGAGGTACTCCTCGACGTTGTCCTCCCAGAGATGCTTCTGGCTCTTCGCTACTCGCGCGTATCCGTAGCCCGGAAGGTCGACGAGCCGACCGCCGAGACTCGTCTCGAAATAGTTCAGCAGCTGCGTTCGTCCGGGCGTCTTGCTGGTGCGCGCGAGTTGTCGATTGCGGGTGATCTGATTGAGCACGCTCGACTTGCCGGAGTTCGATCGACCCGCAATCGCGACCTCGGGTACACCGGGCTCGGGGCACTCGTTCAAGGTCGGCGCGCTGGTCAGAAAGTGCGCCACGATGCGGTCGGGGCCACCACCCATTCCAGTCACGTTGGTATATAATCCGCGCGCCTTTAGAGAGTCGTTAAGTCTAACAAAGCTATGCTCACGAAGTGGTTCTTCATCAGTGTGTTGGCGGTCGTCCCGGTAGCAGCAACGGCGGCAGGGGATGCGGAAGCGGGTAAGGCACTGGCCGCACCGTGCGGTGCGTGTCATGGACAGAACGGTGTCGCGTTGGTGCCCGGTGCACCGAACCTCGCGGGCCAGAATGAACGCTACCTGAAGTCGCAACTCGGGATGATCAAGTCGGGCGTGCGCTCCGCGCCGTTGATGGCCGGCCAGCTGAACGCGCTGTCGTCGAAAGACCTCGAGAATCTCGCCGCTTACTTCGCGGCGATGCCGGCGTCGGTCGGGCAGGCTGACGGCGACCTGATTGCCGTAGGCGAGCAGATCTACCGAGGCGGCATCGCACAGAAATCCGTACCGGCATGCACGGCGTGTCATGCGCCGACCGGTTTAGGGAACGCCCCGGCGGGGTTCCCCCATCTCGGTGGGCAGCGCTCCGACTACGTCATCGTTCAACTCGTTGCGTACCGCGAAGGTGTCCGTCAGACGGACGACGCTTACGGCGCCGCGATGCGACAGGTCGCTAACGGTCTGACCGACCGCGAAATCAACGCGCTCGCCAGCTACATTCAAGGCCTGCACTAATCCAACCTCACCGTGATCAAACGGCTGGCGGATTGGGCTGGTTGTCCCGTGCTGAGGAATGTGAATGAATAAGATCATTGCGGTGCTCGTCATTGCGTTTGGGTGCGCGGCTTCGATGGCTCGTGCGCAGAGCTTCGAAGTGGGCGTTAACTACGACCTGCTCCCAATCCCGGTTGAGACGACCGATCCGAACAAGATCGAAGTGGTCGAGGTGTTTTCGTACGGCTGTCCGCACTGTTTCGAGTTCGAACCGTCGATCGAGGCGTGGCTCGCCAAGCAGCCCTCCGATGTCCAGTTTCGGCGTCTGCCGGCTGTATTCCGGAAGGAATGGGAAATCCTTGCCCAAGCCTATTACGCGGCCGAAGTGCTCGGCGTGGTCAACAAGGTCAACCTGCCGATCTTCGAGGCGATTCACCTCAAAGGTCTGAATCCGAACGATCCGTCGGTACTCGCGACCGTATTCAAGGAGTCGGCCGGCGTCGACGGTGAGGAGTTTCTGAAGGTTCTCAACTCGTTCGGCGTACGCAGCAAGGTATTGCAGGCGGACGCACAAGGCCGCATGTACCGCTTAGCGGGTGTACCCACGCTGATCGTCGCCGGGAAGTACACGGTGTATGGTCAGAACAACACCGGCGGTAACGTCGACCGCTTGTCGGCAGTCGACTTTCTCGTGGCCAAGGAACGGGCCGCGCGCAGTCAAGTCAAAGGAGCTCATGCCCAATAATCGATCGCCGGAACTGCCGGACACGCCTCAGTCGAGGCGAGATACGCTTGTTAGACTGCCTGGGTCCCTCATCGAACGCGGTTTGGCAACGGGTATGAGAAGCGCCGGTGCACTTTCGAGCTTCCGATTCAATCGACGCTTCGAACCGCAATGCGAATCGGTGCAGGCGCTGATCAATCCGCGCGGAATACCGGTAGCGGACCTCGACGGCGACGAACTGCGCCTGCTCAGCTTCAACATTCAGGTCGGTATCAGCACCGGACGGTACCGCCACTATCTGACCAACGGCTGGAAGCATCTGCTTCCGCATGAAGCGCGCGCGGACAATCTGCGGCTCATTGGCGATCTCGTCGCGGACTACGACGTCGTCGCGTTACAGGAAGTCGACACCGGCAGTCTGCGCAGCGGCTTCGTCAATCAGGTCGAATATCTCGCGTGCCGAGGCAACTTCCCGTACTGGTACGCGCAGCTGAACCGCGACCTTGGACCGATCGCTCAACACGGCAATGGTCTGTTGTCGCGATTGCAGCCCAGCGTTCTCGAAGATCACAAGCTGCCCGGTACGTTCGCGGGACGCGGCGCAATCCTGATGCGCTTCCGGTTCGCGGGCGCGGAAGTGCTGGTCGTTCTGCTGCACCTGTCGCTGGGCGAACGGTCGCGACATCAGCAGTTGTCGTATGTGCGTTCGCTGATCAAGGACGAAGCGCATGTGGTCGTGATGGGTGACATGAACAGTCACTTGAGTGGATTGCTGTTCGACTCACCGCTCGCCGACACGTCACTGGTTCCAGCCGCCGATTCGAAACCGACGTATCCGAGTTGGCGCCCGGCGCTGACGCTCGATCACGTGCTGGTCACGCCCGGTCTCGCCATCCGCAGTTGCGACGTTCTGGACTGCAACCTGTCCGATCACCGGCCGGTCGCGGTGCGGATTTCGGTCAACCGTCCCGAGTCGGCTCCGAAGACTCTGCAATAGCGCAACGCGCGCGGCCGAGCCCCTCAGCCGCGCTGTTACCTCGTTAGTTCGCCACTGCTCGTTGGACGCAAGCCGTCTCGAACAATTCCGGATACTGTTTCGGATAGTCGGTTTTGCAGAACGCGATGCTCGTGTTCGCCTGGCTGACGATGTACGCATGCACCGCCCGCCCCTGCGCTTCGTCGAGCACGCCGGCAAAGCTCACCATGCCTTTACCCGCGTACGCGCCGCCACGAACGATCGCGTCGAATGCGTCGTGGGTGGATGGCGCCATGTAGCGCAAGTCCGGCAACACGCCGCTGCTGGTTGCACCCGGGCCGTGGCAAGTCGAACAGTATGCGTGGAACAGCTTCTCACCCTGTGCGACCTGCTCGGGAGTCGCCTTCAGATCCGGCGGAACGGGTATGTTGATCGGCGTCACTTTCGGCTCGGGCATGACGGCCGTGCCGCCCAGCTTGAACACCAGGATGCGCCCCTCAGTGAGCACGTTATCGCGATGCTTCGGAACACCCGATGCAAGCGCGAACGCGCCGCCCCAGCCCGCTGCAACGGCAATGTACTGTTCACCGTCCACGGAGTAGGAAATGGGCGGCGCGATGATGCCGCTGTGTACCGGTGTCGACCACACCAGCTTGCCGGTATCCGCGGTGTAGGCCGCGAAGGTACCGTCGGACAAACCCTGGAACACGAGGTTGCCGGCGGTGGAGAGCAGTCCGCCGTTCCACGAAGTCTTGTGGTCTACGCGCCACACTTCCTTCTGCTTAACCGGATCCCACGCCGACAGATGCCCGCCGACGTTGTGCAGCGCGGCGATCTGCCCCTCAACTGTTTTGGCTGGAACCATCAGTCCGGTATCGACGCCGAGGTTCCACGAACCGGGTTGATACTTGAATGCGTTGTTCTGGCCGTATTTGAACTCCAGATCGAGCACCGGAATGTACACGAGCCCCGTCATCGGGCTGAACGTCATGGGATGCCAGTTGTGGCCGCCGTACGGTGACGGTCGAATCGTCTTCGGTTCGTTCGCATACTGCGCGTCGGGATTCTCGACCGGGCGGCCGGTCTCCTTGTCGATGCGCGTCGCCCACGTCACCTGCACATACGCTTCGGCGGAAATGAACTCGCCGTTCGTGCGGTCGATGACGTAGAAGAAGCCGTTCTTCGGCGCCTGCATGATCACTTTGCGTGTGGCGCCGTCGATCTGCAGATCCGCGAGGATCATGTGCTGCGTTGCCGTGAAGTCCCACGTGTCGCCGGGCGTCGTCTGGTAGTACCACGCCATAGTGCCGTCGTCAGGGTTGACCGCGACGATCGACGACAGATACAGGTTGTCGCCGCCGCCGGGGCTTCTGATGTAGCGATTCCACGGCGAACCGTTGCCGACGCCGATGTAGAGCAGATTCAGCTCAGGGTCGTACGCCATCGAATCCCAGACCGTGCCGCCGCCGCCGACTTCCCACCATTTGCCGCCGCGCCATGTTGCGGCTGCTTTCTCCAGGTGCGGCCCTTCGAACGGTTTCGCCGGATCTCCGGGCACGGTGTAGAAACGCCAGGCCTGATTGCCGGTAGCGGCGTCATACGCGGTGATGTAACCGCGTACACCCAGTTCCGCGCCGCCGTTACCGATGATCACTTTGTCGTGAACGATGCGTGGCGCGCCGGTGATGGTGTACGGGCGCGTCTTGTCGATCGTCAGCTGTTGCCACACGGGTTCGCCGGTGCCGGCATCGAGCGCAATCAGGCGCCCGTCGATCGTGCCGATGTAGACCTTGCCTTTCCACACCGCGACGCCCCGGTTGACCACGTCGCAGCAGGCGAACTTGCCCCACTCTTTGGGCACCTGCGGATCGTATTGCCACAACAGTTCGCCGGTTTTTGCATCGTGAGCAAACACCACGCTCCACGGCCCGCTCGTGAACATCACACCGTCGACGACGATCGGCGTCGCCTCGATGCCGCGGGTCGTTCCGGTATTCCACGCCCACGCGAGACCGAGCTTGCTGACGGTCTTGTCGTTGATCTGATCGAGCGGCGAGAAGCGCTGCTCGGAATAATTGCGACCGTGTTCGAGCCAGTTACCCGGCTCCTTGTCCGCGGCGATGATGCGCTGCGCGTCTACTGTCATCGTCTTCTTTCGAATCTCGTCTGCGCGCGGGTTTGTGGTTGAGGCCGGCGTGGCCTTCGCACTCGCGGCCGCGGCCGACTCGGGCGCGGGAGCTTTCGAACATGCTCCGATCAGAAGTAGAACGGATAGCGCCCATGAAAGGCGCCGCGTGAATCGCAGCATGATGTCTCCCCCGCCGGACGATTTGTTGTTTTGAACGATCGGCGAGCGAGTGTATCAAAAGTCGCACGGAGCGCTCAGCGTCTCGCTGGTCGACCTCAGCCGAGGTTCAACTTCGACGGATCCTGTTCGACGACCGGCGTCTCGGTGTGCGCTTCCGACACCTCTTTGTGCACTTCGCCTTCCGTCGATGACGCGTTCTGGCCAGTCGTCGCGCCGAGTCCGATGCCGCCCGGCAACAGCGAACGCAGGAAGTTGATGTTCTGATCCGCGAGGCGCTGCATCAGCTTCAGAGGATTGGCGTTCAGCACTTCGCGCATCCGCCGCTGATAGAGCTCCTGCTGTTCGAGGAACGTCATGATGCTCTGTTCGAGATAGCGGCTGAGCACGTTCTGCATGCTGTCGCCATAGAAGCGCACCACCTGCTCGAGCACCCGGTTCGTCAGCAACGGTTCGTGCCCTTCGGTTTCCTGTTCGGCGATGATCTGCAGCAGCACCGAGCGCGTCAGATCTTTGCCGGTCTTCGAGTCGAGCACCCTCACCGGGTCTTTGCCGAGGATCATCTTGCGGACGTCATCCAGCGTGACGTATTCGCTCTGCTGGGTGTCGTAGAGTCTCCGATTGGGATATTTCTTCAAAATCCGCACCGCAGCATGCTCCTCTGAATTAGGATCTCGATTAAGCTCGTCGCGCGCTGTCGGCTGCATTGATCGACCGACGCGGGCTGGAAGGTGATGGTATACGTTTGACGCAGTGCGGGAAACGCGTCGCGGGTGCTGCAGCAAGAGCATCTGCAGCAATCCCTTCCGCAACCCACATCAGCAACTCACTTCAGCAACTCACTTCAGCAAGCATGGAGACCGCTCGATGAAAGTATCGGTTGATCTGGATCTGACCCCGGAAGAATTGCGACGGCTGTTCGGCTTACCGGACCTGTCGCCGATTCAGGCGCTGGTCGTCGAGCGTATTACGCGTCAGGTCGAAAAAGGCATGGACAGCAATCTGCTCGCCGGCATTACGCGCTCGATCATCACGGGAGGCGTCCAGTCGTGGGAGGCGTATCAGAAGCTGCTGTCGGGAATCCTGACGGTGGCAAAACCGGGCGACGCGAAGGATGCGAAGAAAGATGCGCCGGGCACGACCGCCGATCACTCGGACTAGGCAACACCTGCAGCGCGCGGTCGGCGCGCCGCGTAGATCGCGTCGGGATAGATGAAGCAGCGGACACCGCTGCGTTCGAACTTGCGCCACTTGTCGGCAGCCTGCGCCAGGCGGTCACCGATCACGTAGTAGATCGCCGGATTGAAGCCCATGCCGCAATGGCTCGCGTACACCTCGACGTTGTCGGTGTACGGCGTCTCCTCTTCGATGCAGGTCTTCCAGTTCGCGATGCCGTCCGTGCGGCTGTAGATCGCCGTCGACGGTACCGGTGCCGGGCGCGAAATATCGCCCATGCTGCGCTTGAGATCGTCGGCTTTCTCACCGGTCGCCATTTCGAACAAACGCAACACCGCGGGCGCGGTGCCGTTCGTATCGGTCTGTCTGAACGGCGATCCGAGCGTGATGACCTGGCGGACTTGCTTCGGGATGACCTTTGCGATCTCACGGGCGAACACACCGCCGAGACTCTGCCCGATCAAAGAGACCGGCCGGCCATGCTCGCGCGCCAGATCCCCAATGGTGACGATGAGTCGCTCCATCAGAATGCCGCGCGGACCGAGATTGCGTCCGAATCCCCACGGGATCGCGTTGTAGCCGAGGTTGTCGAGCCAACGACGCAACATGGCCGTGGACTGACTATCGGCCATGAAACCGGGCAACAGATAAACCGGGTGACCGTCGCCGCGCGGCATGCTGCGCAGAAACGGCATGCTCGGCAGCAACGCCGATGCTTCGAGCAACGCGCGCCAGCCTTCCGAAAGAGCTAGCAGCGTTGAGGGCGGACTCACTGTCGTCGTGTCGACCTGTACGGCCACGGCACGCTCCGAAATAGTTTGTTACAAGTAGCACAAAGCGATCGGCACTGTAAATGCGCCGTTTGGTTCGGGTTGTGACGGGGTTCCGCGGGAACCGGAACCCTGACGCGATCGCAAGGGGGATCCCTGAAAAACGCCACTCGCGCGGAGTCGTTATCGACCCGCCAGTGCTCGCATGCGAACGTATGCACAACGAATCCTATGAGGCGCGCAATGCGACGCAACCATCTTCTGATCATCGTGATGCTCGCAACCATCGCCTGCTCGCAGGCGAAACAGACGGCAGACCTGGTACTGCACAACGGTGTCATCTACACGATGAACACCGCGGAACCGAAAGCACAGGCGATGGCGGTGACGGGCGGGCGCATCGTTGCGATCGGCACCAATGATGCGATCGCGGCCGCGTACAGCGGGAAGGCGGACGTCGACCTGAACGGACAGATGGTGTTGCCGGGTTTTCATGACTCCCACAGCCACCCGGCTTACGACGGCGTGAAGCTCGGGCAGTGTTACCTCGCCGACGCCGATTCCATCGACAAGATTCTCGAAACGATCGCCGCGTGCGACAAGGACGCGCCCGGGTCCGGCTGGCTGATCGGAGCCGGGTGGGACCTCAGCCTCTTCCCCCAGGCCAACCCGAGCAAGCAGCTGCTCGACGCCGTCAGTCTGGAGCGCCCCATATTACTTGCCGGAGCAGACGGACATTCCTCCTGGGCGAATTCGAAAGCGCTGACGCTCGCCGGCATCGAACGCGAAACTCCAAATCCGCCCAACGGAATCATTGAGCGGGATGCGAAGGGAGAAGCGAGCGGTACGTTGCGTGAGTCCGCCCAGGAAATCGTGCGTGCGGCGGTTCCGCCCGTTTCCGCTGCGGCGTGGCGCGAAGGATTGGTGCGGGCCTTGCAGATGGCGAATGCGTTCGGCATCACGTCGCTGGTCGAAGCTGCTGCCGGACCGGACGAGCTCGCCGCGTATCGATCGCTCGATGCGAACGGCGCGCTGACCGCCCGCGTCGTCGCGTCGATCGAAATCAGCAATGTCGATGCAGGTGTGTTGATGCGTCCTGAGGATCGCGGCACCGGTTCGAGGCTGCGCACCGACTCTGCGAAGATTTTCATCGACGGCGTGCTCGAGGGCGAAACCGCCGCGTTGCTCGAGCCGTATCTCGATCATCCGGGCTTCAGCGGTGATCTGAAGATGTCACCGGAAGCGCTGGCCGCCAAGGTCACCGAACTCGACAAACGCGGCATTCAAGTACATATGCACGCCATCGGCGATCGCGCCGTTCGGTCGGCACTCGACGCGGTTGCTGCTGCGCGCGCCGCAAATGGTGCTTCCGACAATCGTCACCACATCGCGCATCTGCAACTCATCGATCCGCTCGATCGGCCGCGTTTTGCGCAACTCGGCGTCATCGCGAATTTCCAGGCGCTGTGGGCATTTCCCGACCAGTACATCACCGACGTCAACCTGCCGCAGGTGGGCCAGGCGCGCATCGATCAGATGTATCCGATCGGATCGACGTTGAAGGCCGGCGCGCGGATTGTCGGCGGCAGCGATTGGTCGGTGTCGTCGATGAACCCGCTGCTTGCGATCGAGACCGCGGTGACCCGAAGCGACCCTACCGGCCACATCGCAGGCGTGCTCAACGAAGCCGAGCGCGTGTCGCTCGTGGACATGCTGACCGCGTACACGATCAACGGCGCATACCTGATGCATCAGGAGAGCGAGACCGGCTCGCTCGAAGCGGGAAAGGCTGCCGACTTCGTCGTGCTCGCGCGCGATCTGTTTTCGATTCCGCCGCAGGAGATCGGTGAGGTCGCGGTGACGCGTACCGTACTCGAAGGTGTGACGGTCTACCCGCGCTGACACTTAGCCCAGATCGTTTACCGCGCGATGCGCTGCGTCGATCGCCGCGTAGACATAGGCTTTGCCTTGCGCATCAGAGCAGGCAATCGATATTGCGCCGAACGGTTTTCGCGCGCGCACCCAGAAAGGCGCTGCGACGTCCGGCGATACGTCGAACAGTTCGTTGTACTCGCGTGCGTATCCGTGCGGCCAGCGATTGATCGTGAGACCCACGATGTCGCGCGCCGGATCGAACCCGTAGCCGCTCAGCATGTCCGTTAGCTGCCGGCGGGTTTCCAACTCCATCTGTTCGAAGTTCGTGCCGAGCAGTTCGTAGCGTCCGGCGCGAAACTGGTCGACGTCACGCGTGCCGTCGCCGGGAACGGGTGCCCGCGACATGTGCACCACAATGGGCTCGTCGGGCGACTTCGGAAACTGATACGCCCCGAGCGATACCGGAAAATCGAGCATGCCGTATGCGTAATACCCCGTCGGGTTGTAGAAACGGTTGACGCCGGCCTTGACGAATGACTGCCAGTTCCGTAACACGACGTTCGTGTAGACCAGCGGCGTGCGGACTGCCTCAGCCAGCGCGCCGCGCTGCTCTTCAGCGAGCTCCGGCAGCAGATACGGAATCATCGCGTTGTAACACGCGAGCACACACTGACGGCCGCGAACACGCTCGAGTACGCCGCCGCGCGCGTACGTCACGGTGACGCCGTCGTTGCCGGGTTGCACACGCAGCGCGGTGCTGTTGAGACGGACTCGAACCGGCGAGGAAGACTCGTCGAGCCGTGCGTAGTCGAAATGCGCCGTTACGACATCTTCCATCGTTTCGCCGGGCGCGACTGACGGGATCAGTTTACGCACCAGCAGCCGCGCGACACTCGCGTTGCCGTCGGGAAAGTGAAAGATGTACGGCTCGTCCTCTGGATAGGGATCGTCGACCGCGTCGAACGGCAGTCCGGTGAATCCGGGTTGCCCGAGGCGATAACCTTCGAGCGCTGACAGCGCGTCGTAGTTGAGCCCCCAGAACGGATTCGGGATGTTCTTGAGCAATGTCGTGGTTTCGTCGCCGACGCCGACGGTGTTGCGCAGATAGTCTAGATACGACGTTCGACGCAGCAGCGCCAACCGTCCTTCGGTCGACTTGCCGGGCAGAAAATCCGTTTCCGAGAAGAGCTTCGCCAGATCGGCTTTGCCTTGCGGCGTGAACGGCAGTTCGGCGAGCGCAGCGGCGGTGGGTGTGCCCTCCGTCAGCCGGTCCTTCACGACCGCGTTGCGCGTAAACGGACCCGCCGCGAAATGAATACCTCGCGACAAGTCGAAACGATCGGAGAACTTCTGGTCGTAGGCCTGATAGAACTTCTGCGTGTCGATGCCGAGCGTGACCAGCATCGCCTTGGCAACGGGGCTGTAATGGGCGGGACCGTCGATCGACTGACTGCCGCCGTAACCGATCAGTGCGCGACCCGGTCCGTCGAATTCGTTGCGCTTTGCGTGGCCGCCGAAATCATCGTGCGCGTCCAACAACAGAATCCTTGCGCGCGGATTCTTCTCGCGGAAATAGAACGCGGACGCCAGCCCGGAGATGCCCGCGCCGACGACAACGAGGTCGTATTCGCCGTCGATCACCGGCGCGTCGGTGGAAAACTGTTTGTGTTCCCGCGCCAGCGCGTGCGCTGCTTCGAACGACCCGACGTGACTGCCGCGTAGTCCCGTTAGCGCCGGCGGATAGTATTCGTTCTGCTGGCCGCGAATCGGCTTGGCCGCGAGCGTTGCACCAGCAACGAGCACGCCATTGAGAAAATCGCGGCGCGTGATCGATACCGACATCCCGAGATCCTTGTCGTCGCCGCGCCCTCGCATGTCATTGGCCTCCAAATGACGCTAAGATTCCACGCCGTACCCCGCGTGACAAACCCTTTCGAAGGAGCACATCCATAGACGCCATTCGTTCCGCGCGACGCCGTTTTGGACGCAGGTCTGTCATCCGTTGCATTTTTATAGCCGTGTCGATCGGGATCGCAATCCCGCTGATCGCGGCCACTGGCGATGTCGTCAACGTGTTCAGTTGGACGAACTACATCGATGCCAAGGCGATTCCGTCGTTCGAAGAGAAGACCGGCATCAAAGTCGTGTACGACCTCATGGACTCCAACGACGTACTCGAAGGCAAGCTGCTTGCCGGCAAATCAGGTTACGACGTGGTGGTGCCGTCTGCGAACTTCTTCGGCATGCAGGTGAAAGGCGGTCTGTATCAGCCGATCCCGAAAGCGAAACTGAAGAACTACGGCAACCTCGATCCGGTGTTGCTGAAGCAACTTGATCTGTTCGATCCCGGCAATGTTTACGGCGTGCCGTATATGTGGGGCACCACCGGCATCGCGTTCAACGTCGATGCGATCAAAGCCCGCATGCCGAATGCGCCGACCGACAGCTGGAAGATGATCTTCGATCCGGCGGTTGTGTCGAAACTCAAAGACTGCGGCGTTGCGTTGCTCGACGCCGGCGATGAGGTCGTCGAGTCCGCCTTGATCTACCTCGGCCGCGACCCGAACTCGGAGAAGCCCGAAGACCTCAAAGCGGCGATCGACGTCATCACCAAGATCCAGCCGTATCTGCGGTACTTCCACTCGACGAGTTACGTCGACGATCTCGCGAACGGCGAGATCTGTCTCGCGCTCGGCTACTCGGGTGACGTGTTCCAGGCGACGCGAAGCGCGCGCCCCGGCGTGAAGATCGACTATCAGATTCCCAAGGAAGGCGCGATCGTCTGGATCGACGTCATGGCGATTCCGAAGGATGCGCCGCATCCCGATGCGGCCGCGAAGTGGATCGATCACATCCTCGACCCGGTCGTGGTTGCAGGCATCTCGAATGCGATCATGTACGCAAACCCCAACAAGGCTTCCAGGCCGCTGCTCGACGCAACGCTGCGCGACAATCCGATCATCTTCCCGCCCAGCGACGTGATGGCGCGACTGGTCGCGATCAGCCCCAAATCCGAACGCTTCGTACGTATGCGCAACCGGGCATGGACGCAGGCCAAAGCGGGCGGTTAACGACCGAACCTCTGGTTCGCTTCGACCACGTCACCAAACGGTTCGGTGACGTCGTCGCGGTGGACGACGTTTCGCTCGACGTCGCGGAAGGCGAGTGTTTTGCGCTGCTCGGCGGTTCCGGCAGCGGTAAAACGACCTTGTTGCGACTGCTCGCCGGCTTTGAACGGCCGACGTCGGGGAAAATGTTCATCGGCGGCGAAGACATCACAGACGTGCCGCCGCACAAGCGGCCTGTGAACATGATGTTCCAGTCGTACGCGTTGTTCCCCCACATGAATGTCGAACGCAACGTCGGCTTCGGGCTGCGGCAGGAAGGTCTGCCGAAGCAGGAGATTCAGGATCGCGTCGTCGCCGCGCTGAAACTGGTCGAGATGGAAAGCCTCATCAAGCGCCGTCCCGATCAACTGTCAGGCGGGCAACGCCAACGCGTCGCACTGGCGCGCGCGCTCGTGAAGCGCCCCCGCGTGCTGCTGTTGGACGAACCGCTCGCCGCGCTCGACAAGCGCTTGCGCGAGCAAACGCAATTCGAACTGATGCGAATTCAAGTCGAGGTCGGCGTCACGTTCATCGTGGTCACGCACGACCAGGAAGAGGCGATGACGCTAGCCACGCGCATCGGCGTGATGAACGCCGGCAAGATCGTGCAGACCGGGTCGCCGCGGGAAATCTACGAAGCGCCGGCGAATCGTTTCGTCGCGGATTTCGTCGGCTCGGTGAACCTGTTCGAGGGTCGCGTTGCGGACCAGTCGAACGGCACCGTCACGCTCGAAGTCGCCGACGTGCCCGGTGGCGTGAAGGTGCACCACGAGCAGAGGCTTACTATCGGTGAAGCGGCAGCCGTCGCGTTACGACCCGAAAAGCTGCACATCTGGCAGGTGGATCCCGGTCCGGACGCGGTGAATCGCGTGCATGGGGTCGTCAGCGAAATCGGCTATCTCGGCGCGTCGTGCATCTTCCGGATCAAGACCGACGCCGGCCGCACGATTCAGGTGATGCAACCGAATCAGGCGCGCGACCTGTCGCTTGCGTATCAATGGGACGAGCCGGTGTGGGTGTCGTGGTCGCCCGAATGCGGAGTGCTGATCGTTGGCTGAGCCCCGCAGTAACTGGGGCCGACGTTTCGTCATCGGCGTCCCCTATCTGTGGTTGGGGTTGTTCTTTCTCGTTCCGTTCATTCTGGTACTGAAGATCTCTCTGTCCGAACCGATCATGGCACAGCCGCCGTATGGGCCGCTGTGGGAGACCGACGCCAACGGCCAGACCGAGGTGAAAGCGAGCACCGAGAACTTCGCGTTCCTGGTCGAGGACCCCTTCTACAAAGATGCCTACTTCAAGGCAGTGAAGACGGCGTTCATCTCGACATTGATCGCGTTGCTGATCGGCTACCCGATGGCGTACGGCATCGCGCGCGCGACACCGACGTGGCGCAACACGATGTTGATGCTCGTGGTGTTGCCGTTCTGGACGTCTTTCCTGATACGCGTCTATTCGTGGAAGGTGCTGTTGCAGGGCAACGGTCCGGTGAACGCCTTGTTGATGTACTTGGGCATCGTCGATGAGCCGGTGCAGATTCTGTACACCGATTTCGCGATTTATCTCGGCATCGTCTACTCGTACCTGCCGTTCATGATCCTGCCGTTGTACGCCGCACTCGAACGGCTCGATCTCACGCTGAACGAAGCCGCGTCCGATCTCGGCGCGCCGCCGTGGCGCGTGTTCATGGCGGTCACACTGCCGCTTTCGCTTCCGGGAATCATCGCGGGTTGCGGCCTCGTGTTCATTCCGGCGGTCGGCGAATTCGTGATCCCGGAAATGCTCGGCGGACCGGATGCCGCGATGATCGGACGCGTGTTGTGGAACGAGTTCTTCGCGAATCGCGACTGGCCGGTGGCGAGTGCGGTGGCCGTTGCGATGCTGGTCTTCCTCGTCGTGCCGATCATGCTGTTCCAGCGCTATGAAGCGCGCGCGGAGGGCCGATGAGAGTTCGCCTCTACACCGTTGTCTCACTGGCGTTTGCGTTCCTCTACCTGCCGATCGTTGCGCTGGTCGTGTACTCGTTCAACGCGAGTCCGCGCGTCACCGTCTGGCAGGGTTTCTCGACACATTGGTATGCGGCGCTTCTGGAAGATCAGCAGATCATCGATGCGGCGCTGCTGAGCCTGCGAATTGCGACCATGAACGCGACCGGTGCCGTGATACTCGGCACGCTCGCCGCATTCACGCTGGTGCGTTACACGAAATTCCGCGGCCGCACGATGTTCACCGGACTCGTCGCGGCACCGCTAGTCATGCCTGAGGTCATCACAGGCCTGTCGCTGCTGCTGTTGTTCGTCGCGTCGGAGTCGCTGTTCGGCTGGCCGGCGGAACGCGGCGTCACCACTATCACGATCGCGCACATCACGTTCTCGCTCGCGTTCGTCGCAGTGCTGGTGCAGGCGCGGCTGTCGACGTTCGATCGCTCGCTCGAAGAAGCCGCGCTCGATCTCGGCGCGCCGCCGTGGAAGGTCTATCTCGTCATCACGTTGCCGTTGATTGCGCCGGCGCTGATCAGCGGCTGGCTGCTCGCCTTCACGATGTCGTTGGACGATCTGGTGATCTCGAGCTTCGTCTCCGGCCCTGGTTCGAGCACGTTGCCGATGGTGGTGTTCTCGATGGTGCGGCGCGGCCTGTCGCCTGAGATCAACGCGCTCGCGACGCTGTTCATCGGCGCGATCAGCATCGGCATCGTTGCATCCGTCTTGATCGCGCGTAAGGGATTCACACCGCCCACGCGCTGAGCGTGGTCAGATCCGGTCGCGCATGGCGAAATACAACATGCCTGCGACCATGCCAGGCCAGCGCAGCCAGCGGCCGCCTGGAAACGCGCGTGTCGGCAGAGCGGCGAATGCGTCGAAGCGCGTTGAGTCGCCGTTGAGCATTTCCGCCAGCAGTTGTCCTGCGAGATGCGCGAGCCCGACACCTTGCCCCGAATAGCCGTGCGCGAAATGCACGTGCGGACTCAGGTGTCCAAAATGCGGCATCCGGTTCAGCGTGATCGCCAATGTGCCGCCCCACGCGTAGTCGATCTTCGTGCGTTCCAGTTGCGGGTAGATCTTCAACAGGTAGGGCCGCACGAACGCGGCGATGTCGCGTGGGAAACCAGCCCGATAATTTTCGCCGCCGCCGAACAGCAGCCGTCGGTCCGGCGTCGTGCGGTAGTAGTTGATGACGAAGCGCGAATCGCCCACAGCGATACGCCGCGGATTAATCTCGTTGGCGAGCTGCTCGTCGAGCGGTTCGGTCGCGATGATGAAGTTGTTGATGGGCATGATGCGGCCGGCCAGTTTCGGCGCGAGGTTGCCGAGATGACCGTTCGCGGCCAGCACGAGCTGATCGGCCGTCACGACGCCTTTATCCGTTCGTGCGGTGACCGAGTGTTCGTCGGTGAATCCGATCGCGCGAGTGCCCTCGTAGATTCGGACCCCCAGCTCGAGACAACGGCGCGCGACGCCGAGCGCGAGATTCAACGGATGCAGGTGCGCGGCTTCCCAATCGACGTAGCCGCCGAAGTACACATCCGTTCCCAGTAGTTCGCGAGTTCTAGGCGCGTCGATCTTCTCGATGCCCTGACGACCGTATTGTGTCGCAAGCTTGTCGGCGAGCGCGTGATACTCGGCAACGTAGCGCGGCTTGTGCGCGACCGCCGCGATACCCGGTGTCAGATCGCAATCGATCGCGAGTTCCGCGATCAGTTGCTTCACGAGGTGCTTCGCCGCCTCGCCGAGATCCCACAATCGCCTCGCTTCGGTTACACCGAGGCGTGCCTCGAGCCAGTCGACGTCTTTGCGTTGGCCGCCGTAGAGTTGCCCGCCGTTACGGCCGGATGCACCCCAACCGATGCGTTGGGCCTCGAGTATCACGACGTTGGCCCCGCGCTTGGCGAGATGTAGTGCGGTGGACAATCCGGTGAATCCGGCGCCGACCACGCAAACGTCGGCGCGAACCGACTGTGCGCCCAGGGCCGGCTGTTCGGGCAAGCCATGGGCCGTCGCTGCGTAGTAGGAGCTGGGATACATCGGAAATTACGTTACTGATTTCGCAAAGCGCGAAGTGTTGGCATGTCCCACGTTGGGGTCA
>JANLUG010000995.1:0-1319 GCA_031363335.1 Gammaproteobacteria bacterium | reverse complement strand
GTCCGGCGCACCGAACCTCCGCCACTCGACCTCACATGAATTCGAATGAGCGACTTCGATTGGGTGACTATCCAGACGACGGCGTTTCCGTCGATGAATTCCTCAGGACATTGAAGACATCGGTTCACCCGCTATAGGCAGCCAACATTACTGAAAGGTGGGCACACCGACTTGAGGTGGAAATGGATGCTGCGTGCGCCGGACCGTCATGCGCCAGGACGGCGCATGGCGAGCGCCAGGGATGGTTGATTGCGTGTCCGGCGCGCCCAGCATCCATTTTCATCGCGCGACAGAGCGCAAGGACTCATTTCCACCGCGCGACAGAGCACACGCAACAAGACAATACGCAAAGGGGCAGAGCGACCCTGCCCCTTTGTCGGACTTACTGGACGTTGACTTCGATCGCCCGCGGCTTCACTTCAGCGCGCTTCGGCACCTTCAGATACAGCATGCCGTCTTTCGTGTTCGCTGCGATGCGGCTTTCATCGACGTTCTCCGGCAACCGGAAGCTGCGTGTGAATCGACCGTAGCGCCGCTCGACGCGATGCACCTTACCCTTCGCTTCTTTTTCGTACTTGCGTTCGCCGGTCACGGCGAGCACGCCGTCCTTGAACGTGACCTTCACGTCCGACGCCTGCACCGCAGGTACTTCCAGATCGATCTGGTAGTCCTCGTCCGTTTCACGAATGTCGACCGACGGATTCCAATCGCTGGTCGCGATGTTCTCGCCCCAACCATTGAAGCCCTGGTCCACGAAGCGGTTGAAGAACTGATCGAGTTCCTTCGACGGATTCCAACGTACAATGCTCATGTTCACTGACCTCCACGATCGTGTCTGACTCGGGATCACCATGACCCCGGTACGCACACATCAATGGGGGACGGCCAACAAATTCAAAGGGATTGAAAAATCTCACGTCGATCCCCAAACAGCCGCGTTTTATCAAAGGAGTCCGCTCTGTGACGAAAATGAACCAGCAGGAAAAGGAATTGTTTCTCGCCGACCTCCACGTCGGCGTGCTCGCGATCCCCGATCCGTCGCATGGCCCGCTGACCGTACCGGTCTGGTATGACTACAAACCCGGCGGCGATCTGTGGTTTCTGACCGGCCCGACCTCGCGCAAGGGCAAACTGCTCAAGCAAGGTGTGCGCGTCAGCCTGTGTGCACAAACCGAAACGCCCCCTTACAAATACGTCAGTATCGAAGGCCCGGTGGTCTCCATCGCGCCATCGGACAGGGAGAAGTACGGTCGCCCGATGGCGCACCGTTATCTCGGTCAGAAACTCGGCGATCAGTACACGGATGCAGGCGATCCGGA
>JANLUG010000989.1:0-2383 GCA_031363335.1 Gammaproteobacteria bacterium | reverse complement strand
ACGACGGACACGGCAGCGGCGCGACCGTGCCATCCGACGCCACGCCGAAGTGGACGTTGCGGAATCTCAGCGAACTGGTCGAAGCACTCTCTTAGCCTGGGAAATCTCAGGCCGCGCGCGCGTCGATCAACGTCGGTATTTCCGGCGGCAGTTCCACCGGCGGCAAGGCTGCCGCCTTCAGTTCCAGCCAGCCGGCAACGATGTCGTCTCGCAATGTGCCGACATCAGGTACGGCTTCGAGGCACGCTGTCACACCAAGATCGACGCGGTCGACATACGTCTGCACCGTCAGGTTCAGCGCAATGGAGTGCGACGGGATCGAAACGGGGAAGTGGCTGACCATCTTCGCGCCGTGCAGATACATCGGCCGCGCCGGACCGCGCACGTTCGAGATCACCACGTTCACCATCGGCGCCATAAAATCGGCGATGCGCAGACGTTCCGCCCACAACGACGCGGTCGACATCATCGCGGGCAGCCCAGGTACATGCAGGTCGTCCAGTTGTAGCGCACCGGTGTCGGCAACAACGCCTTTGCCGACGTTCATCGACGCCTTTATCGCGAGCATCCGCTCAACCGGATCGGCAACGTCGGTGGCGAGCGAGGCAACGAGCATCGTCACCTGATTGCTCATGCTGGTATCGCCGGGCGCGCGCAAGGACACCGGTACGCCGCAGCGTAGAGAGGTCGCCGGCAATGCGTTGTGACGCAGCAGATAACGACGCAGCCCGGCCGCGCAGACGGCCATCACCGCGTCGTTCAACGATGCGCCCTTCGCTTTCGCGACGGCCTTCATTTCATGCAGCGGCAGCGACGCGGCCGACCACGTCCGATAGGGGCTGATCGCACAGTTGAACGGCGTACGCGGTGATTCGCCGTAAAGCGCGCCGAGTCCCTCCTGACCTTTCATGATGCGGCCGAACAGGCGACCGATCGCCTTGCGCTGACCGTCGAGGCGCGACGTCCAGCCAAGACTCTGATCGATCAGCGAACGCGCGGCATCGAAGACGAGATCCATGGCACCCGGTTCCGGATCGGAGATCGCCGGTGGTGCGATGGGCGGATCCGTTGCAGGGTCTCTGGAGAACAACACATCGATGATCGCCTGCCCGGCCATCCCATCGATGCACGCGTGATGGTATTTGCAGAACCACGCGACCTGGCCGGACTCGAGACCTTCGATGTAGTAGAACGCCCAAAGCGGCTTGTCGCGCGGCAACGGTGTTTCGTGCAGTCGCGCCACCATCGATTCGAGCTGGAGCCACGTTCCGGGCGCGCCGAGCACGACGCGCGTCACATGGTTGTCGATGGCGAATGTCGGATCGTCGACCCACACGGGTTGATCGAGCGTGAACGGTGTCGACTTCAACCGCTTGCACATGAACGGGATTGCGCGGACGCGATCGACGAGATAGAGCTTCAGCTCATTGAAGAAGCCATCGCGCTGCGGCACCTCGAGCAACTGCACCGAGCCGATGTTCATCGGGTTCGACGGGCTTTCCAAGTAGAGGAACGATGCGTCGGTGATTCCCAGTTTGTGCATCGTTGTCTCCGTCGAAGTCCATCAGGGATGGGGGGAGGCGGCAGGCACGACGCCTGGGGTGAGAGCACGCAAGACGTGCCGACGAGGGGGGAGAGAGTCACGTCGTGCACTGCCGCCTGATCGTAAGACTGCAATGTCCGGGCCAACTCTGCCGAATGCCGCGGGCGACGCGCGTATCGCCAATGAAATTGCGGGATTGGCGCGGTCGACTCGTCGTCAGGCGTCGCGCCACTGCTGGAAAAGCAACTCAACCTGCATCCAAACCGCACAGCATTGGGGCGATTGCCGTGCGCATCGCACCGCCCCTGCGCATCCATCCGGAAACCTGATTGGCGTTACTCCGGCGGGCAATCGCCGAGGCGTTTGGCCACGTCGCGCATCGTGATCGTCTGCATGAAGCCGCCCATCGGCAGCTCGACTTCCGCAAGCGATTCGAAACGCGATTCGCTGTGCTTCGTGACCGCTAATGTCCCGCTGGTACCGTTCGAACATTCCATTGCGTAGCGATACACAGCGTCGCTGTGACCTTCCGCCACGAGATTGCAGCCGCGCTCCTTGAAGTCGTCGCGCAGCGAATCGAACCAGTCGGTGTAGTTCGTCAGACAGACCTTCTTAACCAGCGCCTCGCTGTCGCCGAAGCTCGTTGTCACCAGATACTCGCCGCTGCTGAACGTCGGCACGTCGGCGGCCGTGCCGATTGTCGCGTGCAGCAGTGCGACGAATGCAACGAGTGGAGCGGGCGATTTCATGCGCGGGAGTCTACGAGGTATACGATTCGTCGGCATCCTATCGGGGGTGGGCGCCGCGGCTGTTCAATGAAACCAAAGCTGAGTAGCATCC
>JANLUG010000948.1:0-1137 GCA_031363335.1 Gammaproteobacteria bacterium | reverse complement strand
CCTGGTTCGTCGAGCGCACGTCGTTGTTGTTGCCGGAGGCGATCCGTATGCCTGTCTCGACCGTCGGCGTGATCTGCGAGACAGCGGCCAGGCGCGCGCGGTAACGCTGACGGCTCTGGGTTTGTTCGGGCGTTCTGTCCTCGACCTGAACGCGTTCCTGCCGCACGCGTATGTCGCCGCTGATGACGGTGCGTTCCGCCCAGCTGAGTTTCTGCTCCATCGCGGTGATGTCTGTTTTGCTCACCGCGTCACGCGCTTCCTGACGCTGCTCTTTCTCCAGATCCGAGCTCAGTTCGGTGAACTGCGCTTCGGTGATCGAACCGTTCGCTTTCAGCATTGCGAGCAGTTTGGCATCGACGGACTCGGCCGCCGCCACGGGTACTGCCGCAGCGAGCGCGAATCCGCCGCAAAGGCTCAGAATGGTTTTCCGCACGACCTGTCTCCCTATTGGTTATCCGACCCGCACGATTCGTGGGGCGACGCAGTGTCGCCCGATCGTGTGACAGTTGAATGACGGTCGGCGGAGACAGGTGCGCTGGGTCAGACGGGGCGGATCACCTCGTCGAAGAAGTTGCGCATCGCTTGCCACGAGCGCGCGTCGGTCGGCGCGTGATAGGCAAAGCCGGGGATGCCCATCGCATCGACTTCGCGGTTCGTGAAGCTGTGGCCGGCGTTGCCGTAGATCTGCACCTGAAAGTCGACTGAGCCCGCCTGCATCTCGCTGATGAACGCGTCGCGCTGTTGCGCCGGAATGATCGGATCTTCGGCGCCGAGGCAGACCATGACTTTGCAGCGGATATTCTTCGCGTCTTGTGGCGCGATCGTGGCGAGGCCGGAATGGAAGCCGACGACGCAGCCGACGTCGGCGCCGCTGCGTGCAAGTTCGAGCACCGTGGTGCCGCCGAAACAGAAGCCGATCGCGGCGGTGCGCATCCGGTCTACATTCGGCTGGGACTTGAGCAACTCAAGCGCCGTGTTGGCGCGATTACGCAACGTCGCGAGGTCGTTCGACAAGGCGCCGATCACCGCCATGGCCTGGTCGCGTGATTCGATGGCTTCCCCGAACGTGTCCATCGCGAACGCCACATAGCCGAGTTCCGCCAGCATCCGGGCGCGTTCCTTCGGGTGCCCGGTCAT
>JANLUG010000925.1:0-5343 GCA_031363335.1 Gammaproteobacteria bacterium | reverse complement strand
CAGCTCGTCTGGCAAGCGCCGCACACCGCCGTCAGGGCGGGTTACGTGGGCTGGGTTACCCCGATGGGCCCGTGGCTGATGATCAACGAGGCTTACTCTTACCTGTTGCTGTTCGCCGGAACGGTGATCCTCGGCTTCGAGCTGTCGAGCTCGAAGCGTTATCGCAAGGCGCTGGTGGCGGTCATCGCGGCGCCGGTAGTCACCACCGCGTTGAACGTGTTGTCGATGTCCGGGTGGTACGCGGTTCCGGGATTCGATCTGACCACGCTCGGCTTCGCACTGTCGGCGCTGTTGTTGAACGACAGCGTGCTGCGCTTCGGGCTGCTCGAAGTCACACCGGCAATTCGCAACCGCGTCGTCGAACAACTCACCGACGGAGTGGTGGTGATAAAGCGCGACGGCAGAATAGTCGATCTGAACCCCGCCGCCGCTGCGACATTTGGAATGCCGATCGACGCCGCGCTCAATCAGGCGGCGACGAATTTCATCCAGACACCGCTGCTGCCCGGCTTGTTGGTCGGCCTGTTCTCGAACGCCGAGATCACCGTCGGCAGCCGTTCGTTTCACGTGCTGGCAACGCCGTTGTCGAACGACGCCGAACGACCGCAAGAGATGGCGCTGGTGTTTCGCGACATCACCGAGCTCACGAAGATCAAGCAGGAGATGGAGCGCCTCGCGCATACCGACTTCCTGACGGGTCTCTACAACCGCCGCTTCTTCATGCAGCGCCTCGGCGAAGAGACGGAGCGCGTCAAACGCGGCAATCAACCGATGAGCGTGCTGCTGCTCGACATGGATTCGTTCAAGACCGTCAACGACACGCACGGCCACGATGTCGGCGACCGCGTGCTGCAGGTCATCGCGAGTGTCGCGCAGGAGATCAAGCGGATTTCCGATGTCGCGGCGCGGATCGGTGGTGAAGAGTTCGCGATGCTGCTGCCGGATACCGACCGCGAAGGCGCGATCAAACTCGCGCAGCGGCTGCGCCGGACGATCAACGAACAGATCATCGCCGATGCCAGAGGCGGACCGATCACGGTCACCGCGAGCATCGGCGTCGCAACGATGTCGCATGCCGATCACGGTATCGACCATATCCTCTCGCACGCCGACCGCGCTCTGTATCGCGCCAAGGACGCCGGTCGAAACCGCGTTTGCACCGAGTAGCGTCACCGGGCTCTCCGTCCTACCCCGCTACGCCGCCCCTGCACGCTTCTGCGGATTGAAGGCGATCTCGTCGGGATCGCGGCCGATCGATTCGCGAAACGCGCGATGCATGTTGATCAGCGACGGTTCGTTGCGGCCGAAGATCGAATACGGATGCAGCCGCGACTTGAAGCTCTTCATCACGTTGCGGCTGATCCAGTAATCCTCGTTCTCCACGATCGAGTAGATGTAATCGAACTGTTGATTCGCAGCGGCGAGTTCGGCTTCCGTCGTCAGACGGTTACGCGAGTACAGATGATAGCGCGTGATGTGTTCATCGACCTTCTCGCCGGGATACAGATGGAACATGTACACGAAGTCGCGGGAGACGAGCAGCGTGATATTCGGAAACAGAAAATGCACGAACGTCAGATGCGCGAATGCATCCCAGTCCGATTCCGGTTGGTCTTTCAGCTCGACGATGGATTTCGTCGGGAAGTCGAGCCGGTGGTTGTACTTGTAGCGGTCGTAGGTCATCAGGTTCGTCAACGACGTCAAGCCGACGGAGTCCTTGTGCAGCGGACCGAAGTGGTAGCCCTCGCAGAACGTATCGAGCGCGAGCTTCCAGTTCGTTCGCACGCGCAGCTCTTTGCTGCGGATGAACTGCGCGTACGGCAACTGCCAGGTTCCCAGTTGCGGACCGAGGTCGCCGAGTATGTCGTCGATGTCGACACGGCCTTCCGGATCGGGATTGACGTAAACCAGGCCGTATTTCTCCTGAACGGGCAGCCGGATCAAGCCGTGGTTTGCCTTATCCACGTAGCCGAACGTCTCTTCTCTGAATACCGATTTCAGTTGACCCGACAGATCGTAAGTCCACGCGTGATACGGACACGTGAAGCGTTCCTTGTGGCCGCACGGCACGTCTTCGAGCCGCGCGCCGCGATGGCGGCAGGCATTCAGGAACGCATGCACTTCGCCGTTCTGGTCGCGGACCACAATCATCGGCACGCCGGTGTCTTCGTGCGTTTTGAAATCGCCGGGATTCGGGATCTCGCAACCGAGACAGATCAGCGTCGCGCCTTTACGAAACAGCTGTTCGCGTTCCTGACGCCACAACGTTTCGTCGGTGTACGTCGTTGCATCCAGCACGAGCGCCTGGTCGGCCATTGCGGTGGTACCGTTGTCGAGATAGTCCAGGCAGCGGCGCGCGATCGCGTTGAGTTCGAGCTTGTCCACGATTGCGGCCCTCTTGATGCGGAAAATCGGAGCGAACTGCACGCTCGCTCCGATCCTTGTACCGAGGGACGAAAAAAAAGGCAACTCTGACGGTTTTAGCTTCCCGTCGGTTTGGGCGGCTGCTTCGCGCCCGGAACTGCGGTCGGCTTCAGCGCTGCCTGGGGTTTCGCCGGCGCCTCCGCGGTCGTGCTTCCGACGAGATCGCCGCGCTCCTTGATCATCGGTTCACCGACATACGCCGCCACCTTGAACGCGCCGTCGTGCCCATTGCGGGTGACGACGAGATCGCCTTTCGGTTGCGGCTGATAGAACCGATAGTCGAACTCGCCGTTTGCCGTGCTCGCGGTGAGCAATAACACCGGCACGCTGTCGGCAGCCGGTGCTTGCGTTGCGCCCATCACGCGCAGATTGGCGATCTTGTTCACCAGATCCGTCACCACGTCCTGCTTCGTGGTTTCGCCCGCCGCGATGCCGTCGAGCGTCCACACCTCGCCGTTACGCTGCACACGCCAGTGGTCCGGCCGCGTCAGCGCGGTGACGTCGCCGTTGGGTTTCAGCAGTGCTTTATCGATCCAGTCGTCCGCCCGCGTCGTGGCTTCGTAGTTGGCGAACGCCACAGCGTACACATCTTCTGAATCGGCGCGCCGTGCATGCACCTTCTTGAATCCGGGCGACGTTCCAAAGTACAGATCGCCGACCACCTGATCTTGAGCCAGCAATCGAATTTCGCGCTGGAATTTATCCGGCGCCACTTCGAACCGTTTCGCCGATTCGGTGCTGGTTGCGACCGGCCACGGCGCAGACGCGGCGAGAAGTTTGTCGAGCAGTTGGCCGACCTTTTCCGCGTCGACCGGCTGTGAGTCGGGAAGCGTCCAACCGGCGTCAGTGCGCTGCAGCGCAAGCTTTGCGCCTTTGTCGTCGATGATCACGATGCCGTCGACCTTGGCCCGATCGACCTGCAACAGCGTGCCGGTGGGCGTCGACGCGACACGCTGATGCCACAGCAGAATGCCGCCGAGCACGGCGAGCTGCAGCGCCAGCAATAGCGAGAGCGCTTTAACATGACGGTTCATGCCGGCTCTCCTTTCGACGCATGGACACTCTCTGCATCGAGCTCTGCATCGAGCTTGCCGTCGAGCTTGCCGTCGAGCCACGCGTGATACTTCGCCACTCGCGTTTTCGCGCGCGAGCGGTGGATGCCGAAGATCAACCCGAGCAGCGCGAGCGCCGCCGCGTAGTTGGAGTATTCGAGCGTCGTGCGCTGCGCTTCCTCGAGCGGCGGCAGCGTGCGGTTGAAGTGGCCGCGCGAGCGGATCGCGAGCAACGCGCGGTCTTCCAGCGACCAGTCGACCGCGTTCGCGATCAGTTGCAGCGAGTTGCCGTACACCGTCCCCTCTGCAGAGCCGATCATCGACAACGTCTGATCCGACAGGAACGAATTGGACCCGAATACGAACAGGCGCGCGGACTCCGGCGACTTGTCGATGATGCTGCTGATCACGCCGGCATCCGTCTTCTTGTCCTCAGCCGGCTTGTTCGCATCGACCGGCTTGTCGGCCTTCGATTCGGCGAGCAGCGGATTCTCCTTGTCGGCGAAGAACGAGTTGAACTGTCCTTCGATGCTGACGCCGATCGTCGACGCGCCGAGGTCGCCTTCGGCCGCAAACGTCGATTTACCCGACGAATCGATGCGCGGCATGACGTCCATCGACGTCGACCGCCAGCTTTCTTTCGAACTCTTCAACAGCTCGACCACCGTCCGCCCCGTGTTCTTCGTCGCATCGACATCGATCGGCGACACCCACGGCATCGTCACTTGCGGAACGTCCGATGTGATCGGCGAACTCGCGTTCTTGCCGGCACCGCGCACGTCGACGAAATACGGATAGTCGAGCATGCGGACTTCCTGGAACGAGAAGCCGCCGACCTGGCGCGTGACCGGCACGGGGAACGCCGCGTTCTGAGGGTCCATCACGAACGACGGACGGATGTCGACGCCGTGGAACGACAGCCAGTCTTCCAGCCCGGTATTGCGTGGACCCGCGGTCAACGATTGTGCCGTCAACGACGGCGCGAGCGGTGCAGCGGCCAGCATCACGGTGCCGCCCTGCATCAGGAACTGGTCGATCGCGAACACCTGCTTTTCGTTCAGTTGCTGCGGATCGGCAACGACGAGCACTTCCGCACCTTCTGGCACGCGACCCTCGGTCAGCTGCGTGCGTTCGACGTTGTGGTCGGTCATCAGCGTGTCGGCGAGCTGCGTGTACTGATTGCCGCCGCCCATGCCCTGCATGTACGAGGGCGTGTCGGGTGCCATCAGCGCGACCGATTTCAGATAACCGGTCGCGAAACGTTTGAACGCCGCGTCCATCGACCGCTTCAGTCCCTCTTCGGTGAGGTCTTCCGGCAACGGAATCTGCACCACGGTGGCCGCGCCGCCGTCGAGCGTCAGATAGAAGTAGAAGGTGTTGGTATCGAACAGGCTCGCGGCCATCGGTCGGAAGCCGTATTTCTGACGAATCTCTTTGGCCACCGCGCCGTCGCCCGCATCGGGATCGATGAACTCCACCGACAGCTTCCCGCCCGAATCTTTCGCATATCCGTCGAGCACCTTCGCAACCGTCTCCTTGAACGCCGTCAGTTGCTCCGGCAGAACACGATCGTTCGACACGTATCCGACGAACTTCAGCGGCTTCGGAATGCTTCCGAACAGTTCGCCGCCGGATTGAAAGCCGTACAACACTTTCTTTATGGTGCGCGTGATGTCGTATTCGGGGTTACGCAGTTGCACGTCGAGGCTCGATTCGCCGGCAACTTTGACTTCGATCAGATCGCGGAAACCAAGCACTTCGAACTGATCGCCGTATTGGACGAGCACGTCGAAATAGGAATTCACCAGGCTCGACTGGTGGCGGTCGGCCACCTGGAATGGGTTCGGACGGATGCCGTATTTGTTGT
>JANLUG010000896.1:0-9164 GCA_031363335.1 Gammaproteobacteria bacterium | reverse complement strand
ACCGCGAATGATGCCCCAGCGCGATTCCGCCACGCTGGTCATGAACAAACGCACTTCCGGATGGCTGTCTGCAAGCGGCGCGATCTCGCTGAGCGCTTCCTTCACCGTGAGACCCTGACCGTAGACGATGCGATACGCCTCGCGCAGCGCACTGACTGCGGCGGCGGTGATACCGCGCCTGCGCATACCTTCGATGTTCAGTCCGACGGCACCGGCCGGGTTACCACTGACCGTTACGAACGCGGGCACATCCTTCAACACCAGGCTCATGCCGCCGACGTGCGCGTGCGCGCCGACGTGCCGGTACTGCGGGATGCCGGCGTAACCGCCGAAGTTTGCATGGTCGCCGACCACCACGTGCCCCGATACCGAGGCGTTGTTCGCCATGATGACGTGGTCGCCCAGCGTGCAATCGTGGCCGACATGCACGTATGCCATCAGCAGATTGTGGTTCCCAATGACGGTGCGCCCCTGACCCTGCAAGGTGCCGCGGTGAATCGTTACGCCTTCGCGGATGACGTTGTCGTCGCCGATGAGCAACGTCGTCGGCTCCCCTTGATAGGCGAGCGCCGGCGTGTCTTCGCCGACGGTGGCGAACTGGAAGATCCGGTTCCGTCGACCGATGCGCGCGGGGCCCTTGAGAATGACGTGCGACGCGATGTGGCAACCGTCGCCGATCTCGACGTTCGGCCCGACGATCGTCCACGGTCCGATCGATACGTCGGCGCCGATCACGGCGCTCGGATCAACGATCGCGCGCGGATCGATCACCGCGGCACCGCAGCATCAACAGCCATGTTCAGACACGACTAGATTTCCTTTTCGACGCAGATCACTTCCGCTTCACATGCGAGATCGCCATCGACGAATGCGTTGCAGGCGAACTTCATCACGTGGCGTTTGTCGGCGATGATCTTCGATTCCATGTCGAGCCGATCACCGGGAACGACCAGGCGCTTGAACCGCGCGTGATCGACGCCGCCGAGGTAGTACATTGCATCGGCCGCTTTTCGATTTTTCGTTTTGAACGCGAGGATGCCGGAGAGTTGCGCCATCGCCTCGACGATCAGCACGCCCGGCATGACCGGATTACCGGGAAAGTGCCCATTGAAGAACATTTCGTTCACGGTGACGTTCTTGAAGCCCTTGATCGATTCGCCCGGCGCGACCAATACCACGCGGTCAACAAGCAGGAACGGATATCGATGCGGCAGATATTCCGCGATTTCCTTGATGCCCATCATTTACACAATTCCTCGCGGCACGCTGCGATCGTTGGCAAGTTGAGTGTGAAACAGTGGTTGCGTCGAAACGTTATCGACGCGATTTTTCGAGCAGTGCGACCCGCTTTGCCAAGTCGTCGAGTTCAGCGAACCTGAGGGCATTGCGCTTCCATTTGAGTGTCGCACTATGTAACACGCCCCCTGAATAGACGCCAGACTTCGTGATCGACCGACTGACGTGCGTCATTCCACTGACGATCACGCGGTCGGTAATCTGTATTGGTCCATCACCGCCGACGCCGACACCGCCCGCGAGTATGCAGTGACGACCGATGTGGGTACTGCCAACGATTCCGACACAGCCGCAGATGACGGTGTGGTCGCCGATCTCGCAGTTGTGGCCGATCTGAACCTGGTTGTCGATCTTCACGCCGTTGCCGATGACGGTGTCGTCGATGGCGCCGCGATCGATCGTCGTCGCCGCACCGACGCTGACGTCTTCGCCCAGCACGACGCCGCCGATCTGAGCGATTTCATGCTGCTGCCCGCGCTCGTCGGAAACGAATCCGAATCCGTCCGCGCCGATCACCGCGCCGCTGTGAACGATGCTGCGCGCGCCGATACGCACGCGCCGATACAAGGTCACTGACGCCATCAACTGGGTATCGTCACCGAGCACGCAGGCATCACCGACGACGCAGTTCGCTGCGATCACGACCCGATTGCCGATTTCGCAGCGCGCGCCGACGACCGCGTTGGGGCCGATCGAAACCGCATCGCCGAGGCGCGCCGTTGGGTCGACGATCGCTGAGCCGTGTATGCCCCGATCAGCGTCCGTGCGATCGGCAAACAGCAACGAGAGCTTCGCAAATGCGAGATAGGGGTTGTGGGTGACGAGCGCGTTTGTCGGGCATTGCGCCAGGTCTTCCGCCTTCAGAATGACGGCGGTTGCCTTTGTGTCGGGCAGATACCGACGGTAGGCGCGACTCGACAGATGTGTCAGCTGGCCCGGTACAGCATTGGAGAGGCTTCCAAGCCCGCTGATGAGAACGCCCGCGTCGCCTTCGACACGGGCGTCGATCCGCTGTGCTAGATCACCCAGTGTATAGGTGGCACTAGCCATTACTTCTTCTGATTCAGCTTCTCCGTGACCTGTGCGGTGATGTCGTATTTCGCATCGACGTACAGAATGTTCTGCCGGTGAATCACGAGGTCGTATGTTTCTTTCGCGATGATGTCCTTCAGTACTGCATCGAGCTTCGGCGCCATCTGCGACAGGATGTCCTGTTGCCGCTCGTTGACGGTCTTCTGGAACTTGTTGACGCGGAATTGATAATCGATCTGCTTGTCTTCGATCTCTTTCTGGACCTTGCGCTTCTCGGGATCGCTCATCACGTCGGAGTCTTTGTTGAACTTCTCCTGAAGCTGCGTGATTTCGGCGCCCAGTCCTTTGATGGCGGTCTGGTCAGGGGCCGTGTCGCTTTCGAGCTTCGCGATCAGCGCTTTCGCTTCGTCGCATTCGCCGATCGCGCGTTGCACGTTGACCACTGCGATCTTCAGTTCCGCGAATGCGCTGCCTGCGGTCAGCAGTAACACCGGGAGTAGTACCAATCGACAAATCTTCGACACCGGAGGTCTCCTTAACGACTGTTCGGAACAGGGGGAATAACGAAGGCGGCGCATATTAACTCAGAACGTTCTACCTAGCTCAAACTGGAAAAACTCGGTTTCATCGCTGTCGCTGTAGTTGAAGGCTTTCGCGATACCGAACGTCATCGGCCCCATTCCGGTGATCCAGGTCAGGCTGAAACCGACCGAATAGCGCAGCAGATTCAGGTCGATCTCGTCGCAGACCGTACTCACCTTCGGACACTTGCTGTTGAACACGTTGCCGGAGTCGACGAAGAACACCGGACGCATCGAGCGGCCGTCTTTGACGAACGGCATCGGGAAAATGATTTCGGCGCCCGCAAGTACCAGCGTATTGCCGCCGAACGGTTGGCCTTTCGCCGTGTAAGGGTCGTATTGCGATGGCGTCGACAGCGGGCCGAGCGTGTTCTGCTTGAAGCCGCGCACCGTGCCGAATCCGCCGGCGTAGAAGTTCTCGTAGAACGGCAGGCCGTTACTGCCGCCGTAGTTGTCGCCGTAGCCAAGTTCGCCGTGCAACCGCAGCGTGTAGTTTTCAGCCAGCGGGAAGAAGATCTGATCCTTGTAGTCCAGTTTGTAGAACGTCAGGTCGCTCAACGGCACGGCGAGTTCGAGAGACATCGTCTGCGAGCGGCCGCGCGTCGGGAACAAACCGCGGTTCAAGGTCGAACTCGCCCAGCTCAAGTTCGCTTTGAAGTTCAGGAACGTGTCGCCTTCTTCCGCAATGAACTGCGTGATTTCCTGCGCCGCGTAATAGCCGGCCTTCAGCTTCGTATGCTCGGCGGTGAGGCCGAAGCCGATCCGCTGCGTCTCGCCGATGGGAAAACCGAAGTTCACACCGGCGCCGTAGGCGTCGGTCGAATACGTCGCTAGGTTCTGTTGTTGGTAGTCCGTCTGCCGGAAGTAGACGTTGTAGCCCCGACTGATGCCGTCAAGCGTGAAGTAGGGGTTGAAGTAGTTGAACGCGACGGCGCGCTGATACTGGCTCCAGCTGATGTTGAGCGACATGCTGTTGCCCGTGCCGAGCACGTTCGATTCCTGGTAGCCCGCGCCGACGATCAGCCCTGAGCTTTGCGCATAGCCGAGCGTCGCGGAGATGCTGCCCGACGGTTGTTCCTCTACGCCGAATTTCACGTCGACTTGATCGTCGGTACCGGCGACTTCGGGCGTCTCGACATTCACTTCCTTGAAGAAACCAAGTCGTTCAAGGCGCGTCTTCGATAGTTCGATCAATGCCGTGGACGCCCAGCCGCCTTCCATCTGGCGCATCTCGCGACGCAGCACTTCGTCTTGTGTCACGGAATTGCCGGCGAACTCGATGCGTCGCACGTAAGCGCGTTTGCCTGCCTCGACCATAAAACGTACGTCGACCGTGCCGTTGTCGTGAACCTGCGGCACCCCGGAGGCACTCGCAAACGTATATCCGGAATTGCCCAACGCCTGCGTCAGGCGCTCTTCGCTCGCAGTGACGAGCGCGCCGGAGAACGTCTGTCCGGTCTGCACGAGCAGCAGCGAACGCAGCGCGTCGGGCGACACGTCGTGCAGTTCGCCGACGAGTTCGACCTTGTCGATCTTGTAGATACCGCCTTCCGTCACGTTGACCGTCAGATAGACGTGGCGCTTATCGGGCGTGATGCTGACTTGTGTGGAGTCGACGGCGAACGTTACGTAGCCGCGGTCTTTGTAGTACGACTCCAGCTTCTCGATGTCGCCCTTCAGTTTTTCCTTGGAGTACTTGTCGTCGTTCTTCAGGAACGAGAAGAAACTCGGCGTCTTCAATTCGAAGACGTCGAGCAGGTCGGCTTCGGTGAACGCATGGTTGCCGACGACGTTGATGTGCTGGATCGTCGAGGTCTTGCCTTCCTTGATCACGATGTGAATCGCGACTCGATTACGCGGCAGCTCTTCCACGTTGGTGTCGATGCTCGCGCCATAGCGACCCTGCGAGACGTATTGCCGTTCGAGTTCGAGGTCGACGCGCTCGAGCGTCGATTGTTTGAAGATCTCGCCTTCCTTGAGTCCCTGCTTACTGAGCCCGTCCAGCAACGCATCGGTTTTGATCGACTTGTTGCCCTTCAGCTCGATCGAATCGATCGCCGGCCGTTCGACCAACGTCACGATCAACGCGTTGCCGTCGCGCAGCAGTCTGACGTCGCGGAAGAAACCCGATTGAAACAACAACCGAATCAGCTGGCGGATCGTTGCTTCATCGATCTGATCGCCGACGTTGACCGGCAGCAGATTGAATACGGTTCCCGCGGACACGCGCTGGAGTCCTTGAATGCGGATGTCCGTGACCGTGAAGGTATCGGCGAGCGCAAGGCTTGGCCACAACAGCGCAATGGCGAACCATCGCTTCATCGATCCCCCAAACATGGGTCCCCTCAGGTCAGAATAGTCGTGTGATGTCGTTATAGAACGCGAGCAGCATCATTCCGCCGACGATTGCGAGGCCGATCTGCATGCCCCATGCCTGCACTCGATCGGGCACCGGTCTGCGGATCGCGATCTCGGCCAGACAGAACATCACGTGTCCGCCGTCGAGGATCGGTATCGGCAGCAGATTCAGCACGCCGAGGCTGATGCTGAGCAACGCGAGGACTCGGAAGAAGCTCTCCCAACCCGACCGCGCCGAATCGCCGGCCACTTTTGCAATGGTTATCGGACCCGACAGATTTCGCGTCGAAACGAGCCCGGTCACCATCTTCTTCATCAGATCCAGCGTCATCGCCGTTTTCGACGCCGTTTCGTGAAGACTGAGCGGAATCGCCGCGAACACGCCGTATTTCACTTCGCGCATCAGCGGCGACACGCCGATGTAGCCGTAACGACTACCGTCGTCCGCGACCTTTTCTGCCGGCGTCAACGCAACCTCGTGGCGCGATTCGTCGCGCTCGAACTCGATCGTTAGGGATTTCCCCGGCGCGGCGCGAAGCACCTCTACCCAATCGGCCCATTGTTTGATCGGCCGACCATCCACCGCGACGATGCGATCCCACGACTGCAACCCTGCCGTTTTCGCCGGGCCGTCGTCCATGATCGTGCCGAGGATCGGCGGCAACGTCGGAACCATGCCGAGCGAACGGAACAGCTCCGGCTCATCGACGCCGCGTTGCCAATCTGCAATCGCCATCCGGTGCGTGTCAGTCGACTTCGCGCCGGGTTCGCGACTCTCTATGGTAATCGTGCCGGAATCGCCGAGCCGCGCGGCCAATGCCATGCTGATTTCAGCCCACGACTGAGTCGGCGCGCCGTCGACGGAAACGATCTCTTGGCCGCCGCGCAATCCTGCCGCGAGTGCCGGCGTCTCCGCTGCCGGTTCGTCGATAATCGGTACGAGGTCGGTGCTGCCTGCAACGAACAGCCCCCAATAGATCAATACCGCGAGCAGAAAATTGGCGAGCGGTCCGCCAAGCGCGAATGCAATGCGCCACGTCGGCGACAACCGGTTGAATGTCTTGTCTGCCTCGTCTGCGGGAACGTCGCCTTCACGCTCGTCGAGAATCTTGACGTAGCCGCCGATCGGGAACGCGGCGAGCGCAAATTCCGTACCGCGCCGGTCGAAGCGCGAAAACAGCGCGGGGCCGAAACCGATCGAGAAGCGCACGACCTTCGCACCGGACGCACGCGCAACGAGGAAGTGGCCGAGTTCGTGCACGGTTACCAACACACCGAGTGTGGCGATCAGTGCGAACACGTACTGCACGATTTCCATGCGTCAAAGATTCCGAAGATTTGCCCTGTTGGACAGGAAACGCGGCGGCAAGTTGCCTCGAGTCTCGCATCCGGCCAGCCAGAACGGCGGGGAATGATAACAGCTTGGCATCAGGGCTGCGCCGCCACCACCGCCAATGCAACGCACGGCAACGCGGCGATCAGCGAGTCGACGCGATCGAGCATGCCGCCGTGGCCAGGGAAGAGTCCGCCGGAATCCTTGACGCCCCGCGCGCGTTTCAACGCGCTCTCGAACAGATCGCCGAAGATCGACACAATCGAGACGACGAACGATCCCGCGATCCACTGCCAGAGGTCGGGGGCCAGCGCATGCAGCGTCGGCACGGTTGCGCCCAGCAACGAACCGAGCAGCACCGACAGCAGCGTTCCACCGACCGCGCCTTCCCAGGTTTTACCGGGGCTGACGAGCAGCGCCAGCTTGCGACGACCGAAACTTCGGCCGGCAAAATACGCGCCGATATCGGCGGCCCACACCACGATCAGCACCCACAGAATCAACCAGGGTCCGCCGGCAATCTGCAATGCGACCAGCGCGAGCCACGCGCCGATGAAGGCAACGTAACCGGCGGGCACGAGCACGGCCCCGACCAGCGCCTGACCACTCGCCGGAAATGTCACTACCACGACCGCCGCCAAGATCCAGAACACCGCTATGACTTTGAACACGGCGCTCCAAAGCGACGGCGAGTTCAGCACCGCGTAAGCGAGCAGCGCGTACCCCGCGACGTAAGCGACCCGAGCGACGATCGAACGGATGCCGGCGAGGTTGGCCCACTCCCACACGCCAAGACCGGCGAGCACGAGGAATACCGCGGCGAATGCATTCAACGGGAGCAAGAAGATGGCTGCGATGACGGAGGGCGCCGCGATGAGCGCCGTAATCACCCGAAGCTTCAGCATGCGTCCCGCCGCTCGCGGTTCGCACGACGACGCATCATGGACGGCGCCCGAATCTGCGCTGACGCTGGCGGAACGATTCGAATGCGTCCGCTAGACAGACTTCATCGAACTCGGGCCAGTACGCGTCGGTGAAATACAGTTCGCTGTACGCCAGATCCCACAATAAGAAGTTGCTGATCCGCTGATCGCCGCCGGTGCGGATGCACAGATCCGGCGGCGGCAGATTGCCGAGCGACAACAGTCCGCCGACGGTGTGTTCATCGACCTTATCCGGATCGATCTGACCGCTGGCCACCGCTTTTGCGAGCCCGCGCATCGCTTGCGTGATGTCCCACCGCCCGCCGTAGTTGGCGGCGATCGTCAGATGCAGTTGGTCGTTGTCGCGAGTGATCTGCTCCGCCCGCTTCATCAACATCTGCAGTTCAGCCGCGAAGCGGCTGCGATCACCGATGACCCGCAAGCGAACGCCGCGCTCACGCAATTCTTCGACGTTGTCTTCGAGAAAACGCCGCATCAGCTGCAGCAGCAGGTCGACCTCGCGCTTCGGGCGATCCAGATTCTCGGTAGAGAGCGCGAAGATGGTCAGGTAGCGCACGCCGAGGTCGGCACAGCGCTCGGCAATCGGACGGATGTTGCGGGCACCGGCCCGATGGCCCGCAGCGCCGGGAAGATGACGCGCTTTTGCCCAGCGATGATTGCCGTCCATGATGATGGCCACATGGCTCGGTACGAGGTCGGAATCGATCTGGGCGGCACTGGCCTGAAGCTCGGACATATCGCCTGAAATCCGCTGTCAGTGTCGAGATCTTAGCGTTAAATCTTTAATAAATCGGCTTCTTTTTCCGCCAAAGCGTGATCGATTTCCGATATCCGCTTGTCGGTCAGCCGTTGGATGTCCTCTTCCCCTCGACGCGCATCGTCTTCGGAGATTTGCTTCTCCTTCACCAGGTCGCGCACATCGCCCATCGCATCGCGACGGATGTTGCGAATGGCCACCCGGGCCTGCTCCGCTTCCTGTTTTGCCTGCCGCGCGAGGTCGCGGCGATTCTCTTCCGACAACGGCGGCAACGGAATCCGGATCGCGTCCGCGTTCGATGCCGGCGTGATGCCGAGATCGCTTTTGAGGATCGCCTTCTCGATATCCGAAAGCAGCTTTTTGTCCCAGGGCGAGATCAACAAGGTCCGCGCATCCTCGACGTTGATCGACGCGACCTGATTGAGCGGCGTATCGACGCCGTAGTAGGAGACTTGAATGCCCTCGAGAATCGCCGGATTCGCGCGACCGGTTCGAATGCGCCCGAACGCGTGTCCGAGCGCGTCGAGCGACTTGCCCATGCGTTGATTGGTTTCGCGCTTGATTTCGTCGATCACAGTGCTGCCTCAATGCTTGGTTCGGTTCCGCCGCCGATGTCAGTCTGTGCCGCTATCGATCAACGTGCCGACGCGCTCGCCTGCAACGATGCGTTGCAACGCACCGGCGGCGTTCATGTCGAATACGACGATCGGCATCTTATGATCGCGGCACAGGCAGATCGCCGTCATGTCCATGACCTTCAGATTGCGGGCGATCACCTCATCGTAGCCGAGGCGATCGAATCGTTGCGCAGATGCATCGACGTGCGGATCCGAAGTGTATACCCCGTCCACTTTGGTCGCCTT
>JANLUG010000873.1:0-9783 GCA_031363335.1 Gammaproteobacteria bacterium | reverse complement strand
GACGCTTGCCGGCATGGTCGACGATCTCGCGCGCATTCCGCTGCAGTTCTCGCCGGGAACACAGTGGAACTACAGCGTTTCAACCGACGTGCTCGGCTATCTCGTGCAGGTGCTCGCGGATCAGGATCTCGACCAGTACGTTACCGAGAAAATCACTCGCCCGCTCGGGATGGACGATACCGGCTACTTCGTCTCACCGGGCAATCACGACCGGTTCGCGGCGTGTTATGACCGCGTCGTCAAAACGAATTCGCTGAAACTGCAGGACGATCCGAAGAAGAGTCCGTATCTCGAACGCCCAACTTTCCTATCCGGGGGCGGCGGCATGGTATCGACGATCGACGACTACCACACGTTCACCCGCATGCTGCTCGGCAAGGGTGCAACGAACGATGTGCGGATCCTCGGCCGCAAGACCGTCGAATACATGACGGTCAATCATCTACCGGGCAACAAAGATCTTGCTGCAATGGGCCAGCCGATCTTCAGCGAAACGCCGTACGACGGCATCGGCTTCGGCTTGGGTTTCTCTGTGATCCTCGATCCGGCCACGGCGAACGTGCTCGATTCAGCCGGCGAGTTCGCCTGGGGCGGCGCCGCGAGCACATACTTCTGGGTCGATCCGGTCGAAGAACTGATCGTCATCTTCATGACGCAGTTGTTGCCGTCGTCGTCGTATCCGATCAGACGTCAGCTGAAGGCGCTGGTGTATCAGGCGCTGATCGACTGACCACGCACCGGCTTACTTAAGGAGACCTCTCATGGCACATCCTGAAAACTCACGCCTGACGAATTGGCTCGCGCAAGAAGCCCCGGAAGCGGTGCTGGAGCCCGATCTACCCATCGTCGATCCGCACCACCACTTGTGGGACCTTCGCTCCGCGACAACCGAGCCGTTCCTGAGTTTCGAGCAGAAAGTCTATCTCTGCGACGAGATCAGCGACGACATCATGAAGTCGGGTCACAACATCGTGCAGACGGTGTTCGCGCAGTGCGCCGCGTTCTATCGCGCCGATGGTCCGGAGCCGATGCGTTGCGTCGGCGAAACCGAATTCGTGCACGGGATCGCTGCGATGAGTCGATCCGGGATCTATGGACCGGCGCGACTCTGCACTGGGATTTTCAGCGCGGCCGATCTACGCGCCGGCAAAGACGTCGATACGGTGATCCGTGCTCATCTGACCGCGTCGCCGTACTTCCGCGGCATCCGCAGCGCGGTGCCGAGGAACTTCGAGGGCGCGTTTCTCGAAGGCTATTCGATCCTCGCGAAACATCATTTGAGCCTGGACCACTATTCGCCCGACTGCGAACGGTTGCTGGACCTGGCGCGACTTGCACAGGCACAGCCGGACGTCACGATCATCATCAATCATCTCGGTGGACGCGTTGACCCCGACGCGGATGC
Source organism: Gammaproteobacteria bacterium (assembly GCA_031363335.1). Taxonomy (GTDB): domain Bacteria; phylum Pseudomonadota; class Gammaproteobacteria; order Pseudomonadales; family Azotimanducaceae; genus DATJGR01. The sequence goes on along the minus strand of JANLUG010000873.1, from coordinate 8,378 downwards.
CAACGAGTTCGAAAAGTGGCGTGCGTGCATCGACGCGATTGCGCGGTGCAAGAACGTCGTCATCAAGCTGGGCGGCGCGCAGCAACGGGTGGGTCCGTGGGAGCCGCCGTTTCATATGCACAAACGGGCAAAGCCGATTGGATCCGAAGAACTGTCCGAGTTGCTGTTTCATTGGTACCAGCACGCGATCACTGCGTTCGGGCCGGAGCGCTGCATGTTCGAGAGCAACTTCCCGGTAGACAAGGAATGCGTCTCTTACCGCACGCTGTGGAATGCGTTCAAACGCATCGCCGCGAAGGCGGGGCTTAGTGCTGCGGAGAAAGCAGCGGCGTTCAGTGGCACCGCGGCGCGCGTGTATCGGCTGACGCTTCCGGCGAACACGGTTTAGACTCGAAGCGGCGGCTTCACAGTTCAGTGCGCACTCGCGGCGCACCCCAACACAAGCGTTAGGGGCCGCACTTCCCGAGCGGCTTCCAGTCGGATGGAGTACCCCTCCCCTGAGTTGAATCATGTATGACCAGGGCAAACGCCCGCCGGAGCGTCGTACCCGTTACATTCAGTTCCATTGGAACGTTCGGTGGTACCTTCATGGTCTGTCCCGCGCCAGCTCTGTTCGCCCCCGCGGGAGTCTCCAGGCACTGCTCCCCCGCGATCACATACCAGCCCTCAGGGCCAGGGTGGGTGTGTACTCTCGAACTGTCGCCCGGCCGCATGACCGCGTACGAAAGAACGGCGCTATAACTTTCGGCCACTGGAAGCTGCAGCGGGCCGACGACGGCAACAGCTTCACCTCCACGCGAAGCGGTGTCGCGCGCCCCGAATTCGGAAAGCCACACGCGCCCGGTTTCCTCCGCGACGATTCCGGTCGTACTCCTGGCCGCCTCAGCAGCCTCTCTGCTTTCAAACGCATAGAGATGCCAATAGACAGCTGCCTGACGGAACTGGAGTTCCTTGACCGTGCCGATGTTGAAGCAGCCAAAATCAGGGCGCTTCTCGCCCAGTGGCACGTCCACACAAGCCACTTCGGCCAAGTGCTCGTGCCCGGTGGTGGGTGCCTGAGCCTGCAGCTCGCCCGTCGTCCCCGTGAGTGACAGTACGAGCACGACGAGGTTGAGGACGGATTGAGTCCTAATCATGACTTCGATCCTCCAATCCCGACCACACCTGACCCTATCAACGCGTCAATCTCAGCATCTCCGAGACCGTGTTCGCGCAACACCTCGCGACTATGTTCCCCAATCGTCGGCGCGCGCGACGGCTTTCGCTGCGCTTCGTCGTGTACACGAAACGGCGACGCGAGCGTGCGGTCGTAGCCGGGTTCAGTCGAGTCTGTCCCCACAACGAGGCCGTTGGCGATCAACTGCGGATCGGTAACGACGTCGGCGACGCGCGCAACGACGCTGAACGTGATGTCGTTCGCTTTCAGCGCGGCGTCGACCTGATCGATTGTCATGGTCGCAAACGCCGAACCGATCAATTCGCGCAACTCATGCCGATACCTTAACGACGTGCGGATGTCCCCAAAACGCGGATCCTCAATCCACTCGGGATGTCCTAGCGCCTTCGCGAGTCGCGGCCATTCCTGCTTCGGCACCGCCAACGCGAGCATCAGGTGGCGCCCGTCGCCGGTGCGATAGATGTTGCTGAACGGATTCGACCAGCCTTCTTCGTCGCGCCGTTCCGTCGAATCGAACCCCGCCAGCACGCCTGCGAGCGTGAGGCCGTTCGCCCATGCGCCCATCACGGCGAGTGACGTCGACACCATGCCGCCCTCGCCCGTCTGTTCGCGCCGATACAGCGTCATCATGATCGCGCCGAACAGCGTCATCGCTGTGGCGTGATCGCCAACGCCGCCGGCGGGGGGCGCTGGGGCAATGCCCTTGTCGTGCATTACGTCGAGGATGCCGGTGCGCGCGAACCAGCCGGTGATGTCGAATGCGCGGCGCGCCGATTCCTCACCTTCGAGTCCGTAGCCGGAGATCTGCGCATAGATCAGCCGCGGATTGCGACGCCGCAATGTCTCGTACGACAGGTTGTAGCGCTGCAGTTGATCGGCGCGCATGTTGAAAAGAATGACGTCGGCGCGTTCGACCAGCCGCAGCAGCACGTCGCGACCGGCGCCTTTCGTGAAATCGAGCGCCAGGCTACGTTTGTTGCGGCTCGTGAGTTGCCATGTGTAGTCGACCGGATACGTTCCGGATATCCGCCGATGACCATCGCCGTACAACGGTTCGATCTTGATCACGTCGGCACCGTAGTCCGACATGATCGTTGCCGCGCAGGGACCGGCGAGAAACGACGCCGCATCGATGACGCGCAAGCCTTGCAAAGTCGGTGTCATGGAACCTCCTCAGTCGACGATGGCGGCCAGCACGAGGTCGGCGAGCCGTTGGTGCCGTTCGGTGGAACGTGATTCTTCCATCAAGCCGGTGGACAGGAACGCAAAGCTCAGTTCCCTCACAGGATCGACGAAGAACGTCGTCGATCCTGCGCCGACGCCGCCGAAAGATCGCGGACTGGCGAGCGAACCGAACGGCGTCGGATCGCAACCTTCGCCACGCAGGAAAAAACCGAGGCCGAGGTACGCTGGAAACACCGACCAGCCGCGCGCTTCCACCGCGTAGTCCCAGATGTCGTTCGGCATCGTGCCGGTGTGGTTGCGCGTCGCGAGTTCGAGCATCGCGGGTGACAGAATGCGCGCGCCGTCGAGTTCACCGCCGTTACGCAACATTTCGGCAAAGCGCGCGAAGTCGGCAATCGTCGTCACGTATCCGCCGGCCGGTATCTCGGTGTCGGGACGCAGCAGGTCGCCCATCGACTCGAGCATGTCGGGATTGAGCAGACCCGGCGCACGGTCGCGCACCACCACCGGACACAAGCGCGGTCGCAATGCGTCGGGAAGACCGAGCGCGGACGAGTTCATCCGCAGCGGCTCGAATATGTCTTCCTTGACGATTTCGCGAAACGCGCGCGAGCCGCCGTCGACCCTGCGCACCATCTCCGCCATCACGGCGTGACCGGGCGAGATGGAATAGCGCACGCGCGAGCCCGGTATCGATTCGGGCGGCGTCTGGCACATCGCCGCAACGAACGCCTGCAGATTGCCGATGTTCTCGGGCGGCATCGGCGGCGGCATCGATGCGATGCCGCTCGTATGCGTCAGCAATTGCGCAAGCGTGATGCGTCGCTTGCCGTTCGCCGCGAACTCCGGGATCACCTCGGCGACAGGCTGATGCAGTTGCAACAGCCCTTTCTCGATGGCCTGCAATACGGCGACAACGGTGATCTGCTTGCCTGAGGAGAACGTCACGAACACCGCGTCGGAAGATAGCGGCGTGCCGCGGTCGCGGTGCGCGTAGCCTTGCACGGTGTCGAGAACCACTCGACCGCGTCGGTGCACGCGCAGCGCCGCACCGTCGTAGCGCCGTGCGGCGATGTCGTTCGCGATCGCTTCCTCGACGCGCCGCAGGCGAGCGCCGTCCATACCCACCGTGCCCAGCTCTCTCACCCCAAATCTCCCGAACCGAAACGTCCGCGTATACTGCCGCAGCAACGGGAGATCAGCATGCAAGATTTCAACGGCAAGGTCGCTTTCGTTACGGGTGCGGCGAGCGGCATCGGTCTGGGCATTGCGCGCGCGCTCGCAGGCGCAGGTATGAAGGTGATGCTCGCCGACATCGAAAAACCCGCGCTGGAGGCGGCCGCTCAGTCGCTGCGCGCCGACGGCGCAAGCATCGACACGATCGTCTGCGACGTGGCCGACGCGGCATCGATGGTGGCGGCCGCCGATGCGACGGTCGCCGCGTTCGGCAAGGTACACGTGCTGTGCAACAACGCCGGCGTCAGCACCGGCGGCCTCGTCGAGGAATGCGACGACGGCGACTGGGACTGGGTGATCGGCGTGAACTTCCTCGGGGTTCTACACGGCTGTCGCGCGTTCCTGCCGCACATCAAACGACATCGCGAAGGCGGCCATATCGTCAACACGTCGTCGATGGCGGGATTGCTCGGCGGCATGCCCGGCTGGGGGCCGTACAACTCCACGAAGTTTGCCGTCGTTGGCCTTACCGAAGTGCTGCGCCAGGAAGGACGCGAAGGCGGCTTCGGCGCGTCGGTGCTGTGCCCGGGCGGCGTCAACACGAACATCTATGAGGCGCCGCGCAATCGCGCGGACCGTTACGGCCCGCAGAAGTCGAAGGTCGCATTCATGGATAACCCGAACGAGCTCAAAAGCGGGCTCGATCCACGCGTGGTCGGTCAGCTGGTGCGCGAAGCGATCAGCGAGAATCGGCTGTACATCTTCACGGACCCGCGCTTTCGCAAACTCATCGAGAAGCGCTACGAACGGATTCTGGTGGACTTCGAGTGGGCAGCAAATTCGCAGGCGTTGAACGAAGCTTCCGCACCGGGCTCGAAACGCAGCCGCTGATCACGGACCTCAAAAGAGCTCAGTCGATGTCGACGCCGACCGGGCAATGGTCGGAACCGAGCACGTCTTTCCATATGAAGGCATCGCGCACGCGCGATGCACCCGACGACGACGCAAGCACGTAGTCGATCCGCCAACCGACATTCTTCTCGCGCGCACCGCCCCACTGCCGCCACCACGTGTAGTGGCCCTCTTGGTCGGGATGCCGCGCGCGAAACGTGTCGACCCAACCAGCCGCAACCCAACGCGACATCTCGGCGCGTTCCTCAGGGAGGTATCCGCTCGTCTTCTCGTTCGTCTTCGGTCGCGCCAGATCGAGCGCCGTGTGCGCCGTGTTGTAGTCACCCATGACGAACACCGGCCCGCGCCGCTTCAACTTCTGCACGCGATCGAACAGCGCCGCGCAGAAATCGAGCTTGTACGGCACGCGGCTGTTGTCGCGCTCCTTGCCGCTGCCCTTCGGAAAGTACGCGGTAACGACCGAAAGGCGGCCGAATTGCGCAATAAGAACGCGCCCCTCGGTATCGAAGCGCGCATCGTTCAACGTGCTCTCGACACGATCCGGCGCAACGCGCGAATACAAGCCGACGCCGCTGTAACCGGGACGATCCCCCGCGACGAAGTTCGCATGCCAGCCGCGCGGCGCGCGGATGTGCGGCTCGAGCTGTTCCGGGAACGCCCGCACTTCCTGGATTCCGAGGATGTCGGCTTTAGACGATTCGAGGAACCGATCGAATCCTTTGGCCGTGCACGCGCGCAGACCGTTGACATTCCAACTAACGATTCGCATGGGGGGCGTTACTCTTCGCTCGATTCGAGTTCGTTCAGCATCCGCTTCAGCGCGAAGTGCCTGTAACTCACCATGATCAGTTCACGCACTTCGTCCCAGTCGATCTCGTCTTCCACGTCGAGTTCGATCCAGCCGTTGTGCCCCATGTACGCCGGAATCTGATAACGCTTCTCGAAGGTCAGCATCGCCTGCATGTCGTTGCCGACCCAGAACGACAGCTTCATCCGGCCGCCGTACCGATTTGTGCTGCAGAACGTCTTCTTCCCGGCGCGCCAGACCGGATTGCCGAACGCCGTTTCCTCTGACGATTCCGGCAAGCCGAGACACAGCTTCCGCAAGGGCGCGAGCACCTGCTTCGCGCGCGGAGACTGCATCGGATCGAACTTGTCCGGGTCGATCGTTTTTGTCGGCGGCTTGATGACGATCGCGGGGCCGAGATCGGCCGAGAGCTTCTTCGGCGCAACGTTCAGATAGGCCTCGCGCACATGGTGCGCGACGCGCTTCCAGTCAAGCCCGTGATTGAGATGCACGCCGAGCCATCCGCGCGGCCCGACGTAGGGCGGCACGAAGAAGTGCTCGGGCTCCGATTCGGTGTAGCGCTGCTGCGCGCCGGGCGGCGCGCTCAACCACAGCGAGATGCGCCCATCGCCGTGATGGTTGACGACGTGCGATGCGAACGTCTTGCCGCGCACGCGGTAATCCGGCGAACCGTGCGACATCGCTTCGGTCGCTTCGGGAAGCGAGAGGCAGATCTCCCGCACGGCGGCTGCGATGTCTTTGGCCATGAGGTGGGTTTTCCGTGCGGTTCGAGCCATACAATCCGCGCCATGAAATCACAGTAGCGAGCGACGTCACAACTCGTGCATAGCCGTGTGACTCGGCGCGCCTTTGGCGATAGGGTTGCAACCAGGACATTGGACGACACGCTGATGGATAACCTGGAAAAGATCGCCTACACGCTACTCGGCTCCGTTTGCCTGCTGTATGTCGTCGTGATGGTGGCGGGACTCATCGCGGCGTTCCCGTGGGGAATAATCGGCCTGGTCGTGATCGCCGGTGTCGGGCTGCTGCTGATCAAAGTGATCCGCGAGCGAATCAGCAACACCGAAGACACTTACTACTCGAAGAACATCGACCAATGAAGATGACCACCCAGGATTGTTTCGAAGACGCAACGATCGTCAAGACGCTCGGCTTGGTACGCGGCAATACGGTCCGCTCCCGACATCTCGGCAAAGACATCCTCGCCGGCCTACGCTCGCTGGTCGGCGGCGAGATCATCGAATACACAAAGCTGCTCGCCGAAGCACGCGAACAATCGCTGGACCGGATGGTTGCGGAGGCGAAGAAACTCGGCGCCGATGCGATCGTGGCGGTGCGCTTCGTGACGGCACCCGCCATGCAGGACGCCGCCGAAATGCTCGCCTATGGCACCGCCGTGAAACTCGACAAGTCCGGTACCTGACGGATGCACCGGCCGCCGTCCGCGCCGCGAAATAGCGAAATCCGCAATTGATCGAAAGCCCCTAGTGTAGGACCATCCGCGCCTTGCCCCATGGCGCCCTCCCGAACGACCCCAGCAGGAGAATCCATCAGCCAATGTCTGACACAGCGGTTTTGGTCCGTGACTACTTCGATGACGCCACCTTCGGCCGCATCAAATCCTTCGCCGACACTCATGAGACGCCCTTCCTCGTCGTGGACCTCGCGACGATCGATCGCCAATACGACGATCTGAGGAGCTTCTTTCCGACCGCGAAAATCTACTACGCGGTGAAAGCGAATCCGGCGCCCGAAGTGTTGACGTTGATCAGGGACAAGGGCGCATCGTTCGACATCGCGTCGACGTACGAACTCGACAAGATCCTCGCGCTCGGCGTGTCGCCGGACCGCATCAGCTTCGGCAACACCATCAAAAAAGCGAAAGACATCCGCACCTTCTATCAGAAGGGTGTGCGGATGTTCGCGACCGATTCCGAAGCGGATCTGCGCAACATTGCGAAGGCCGCGCCCGGTTCGCGCATCTACGCGCGCATCCTGACGGAAGGCACGCTCACGGCCGACTGGCCGCTGTCGCGCAAGTTCGGCTGCGAGAGCGACATGGCGATGGACCTGTTGATCCTCGCGCGCGATCTCGGCCTCGAACCGTATGGCGTGTCGTTCCACGTCGGCTCGCAGCAGCGCGAAATCGGCGCATGGGATGCCGCGCTCGGAAAGGTAAAGGTGATCTTCAACCGGCTTTGGCAAGAAGACAAAATCAAGCTGAAGATGATCAACATGGGCGGCGGATTTCCCGCGAATTATCTGCACCGCACGAACGAGCTCGCGACGTACGCGGAAGAGATCGCGCGTTTCCTGCACGAAGACTTCATGGATGACATGCCGGAAATCATCATCGAGCCCGGCCGTTCGCTGATTTCGAACGCGGGCGTGCTCGTCAGCGAAGTGGTGCTGATCTCGCGCAAATCGCGTACTGCGCTGCACCGCTGGGTCTACACCGACGTCGGCAAGTTCTCCGGCCTGATCGAGACGCTCGACGAATCGATCAAGTATCCGATCTATACCGAGAAGAACGGTGAACTCGAGAACGCGATCATCGCGGGCCCGACGTGCGACAGCGCCGACATCATGTACGAGAACTACAAGTACGGATTGCCGCTGAATCTCGCGACCGGCGACAGGCTGTATTGGCTATCGACCGGGGCATATACCACCTCGTACAGCTCGGTGGAGTTCAACGGCTTCCCGCCGCTGAAGGACTACTACGTCTAGCGCGCCTCAACCAGCACGTTAGTCGGCCGCCATATCGAACAACAGAATCTCCGCATCGGCGCGCGCCTCGATTGCGAGCGTGCCCGGTTCGTTAATGGCAACACCGTCACCCTGTCGCAATGTCTCGCCATTGAGCGTCACTTCGCCGCGCGCGATCTGAAGCCATACATCGCGTCCTTGTCTAAGCGCGTGGGCGACCTTCTCGTGATCCGACAGCAGCGCGGCATAAAGGTCGACATCCTGATGGATTGTGACTGAACCGTCGCGGCCGTCGCGCGAGCCGACGAGACGCAGGCGACCGCGCCGGCTTTCCTGCGGGAACTGCTTCTGCTCATAGCCCGGTTCGGCGCCATCGCGCTCCGGAACAATCCAGATCTGCAGGAAGTG
>JANLUG010000499.1:0-5946 GCA_031363335.1 Gammaproteobacteria bacterium | reverse complement strand
GCCGTCGGCGCGGTGGTGCCGCCCGAGAAGCCGTGTCTGATCCACGATGCGATGGACGATACGCAAGTCATCACGTGGGGCGACTTCACCCGCCGCACGAACAATTTGGCGCGGCGGTTTCTCAACCGCCACGCGCAGTCGAGCGACAAGGTGGCGTTCTATCTGCGTAACCATCCGGCGTACATGGAAGGCGTCGGCGCGTGTTTCAAGGCGCGCTTGACGCACGTCAACGTGAACTATCGCTACGTTGCCGACGAGCTGTGGTACATCCTCGACAACTCCGACAGCAAGATCGTCATCTATGCATCGGAGTTCGCCGATCAGATCCGCGGTTTGCGCGAGCGGCTGCCGAAGGTGGAGTTGTGGATCGAGGTGTGCGACGGCACGCCCGAAGTCGAGTTCGCGGTGTCGTTCGACGAACTCGCCGAGATCGGCGACGGTTCGCCGCTCGACATCCCGCGTGAAGGCTCCGACATGATCTTCCTCTATACAGGTGGAACGACCGGCATGCCGAAAGGTGTGATGTGGGCGCACGACGATCACTGGCTGGCCGGCGCTGCGGGCGCCACACCTGCGACGAACATGATTGCGCCGAAGAACATTGCCGAGCATGCAGCGAACGTAAAAGCGGCCGGCGGTGGCGGCGTGTTGCTGCCGTGCTGTCCGCTGATGCACGGCACCGGTTTATTCACCGCGATCGGCGCGCTGGCGGCCGGCGGCGCGGTGGTGACGATGGGCGGCACGAGTTTCGATGCGAACGGCGCATGGACGAACGTCGCACAGCACAAAATCACCGGGCTCGCGATCGTCGGCGATGCGTTCGCGAAGCCGCTGCTGCGCGCGCTCGACGACGAACAGGGGCGTTATGACATCAGTTCGGTGGTGAGCATCATCTCGAGCGGCGTGATGTGGAGCCCCGAAGTGAAGAAGGGCTTGCTGCGCCACAACCCGAAGATGGTGCTGATCGATTCGTTCGGCGCATCCGAAGCGATGGGTTTCGGGCGGTCCGACACGACCGCCGACGGCACCACCGAAGTCGCGAAGTTCACACTCGGACCGTTCTGCAAAGTGTTCACCGAAGACCTGCGCGAAGTGACACCGGGCAGCGGCGACGTCGGCTTCGTCGCGCGCAGCGGCGCGATTCCGCGCGGCTATTACAAAGATCCGGAAAAGACCGCGAAGACCTTTCCGATGATCGACGGCGTGCGCTATTCGATGCCGGGCGATTACTGCCGCCCGGAAGCGGACGGCACGCTGACGCTGCTCGGCCGCGGCAGCGTGTGCATCAATACCGCGGGCGAGAAGGTGTATCCGGAAGAGGTCGAGGAAGTGTTGAAGGCGCACGAAACGGTGCACGATGCGCTGGTGGTGGGCGTGCCCGACGAGAAGTGGGGCCAGATGGTCACTGCGGTCATCCAGATGGAGAGCGGCAAGAATCTCGACGAAGAAGCGTTGCGCGAATTCGTCCGCAAACGGCTGGCCGGATACAAGACGCCGAAGCGCATCCTCACGATCGAGAACATCGGCCGCGCCAGCAACGGCAAAGCCGACTACAAAAGCGTTACCGCGTACGCTAAAGAACAGTTGGGGATCGCCTGATGGCGAGCGGAATATTCGACCTGACCGGTAAGGTTGCGCTGATCACCGGATCCACGAAGGGGATCGGCAAAGCGATCGCAGAAGAACTGGCACGGCACGGCGCGCGCGTCGTGATTTCGAGCCGCAAGGCCGACGCGTGCGAGACCGTGGCCGCGGCGATCAATGCGGAGCGCGTGGGCGAGGCAATTGCAATATCGGCTCACGTGGGCGAACGCGACCAGCTCGAGCATCTCGTCGCGGAAACGCGGCGCCGACTCGGCCCGATCGACATTCTGGTGTGCAACGCCGCGGTGAACCCGTACCACGGCCCGTCGAAGGACATTCCGGACAGCGCGTTCGACAAGATCATGAGCGTCAACATCCGCTCGAACCACTGGCTCGCGCACCTCGTGCTGCCGGAGATGGTCGAGCGCAAATCCGGCTCGATCATCGTTGTCTCGTCTGTCGGTGGACTGCGCGGCAGCACCGAACTGGGCGCATACGCGATCTCGAAAGCCGCCGACCTGCAACTCGTCCGCAACCTCGCCTGCGAATACGGTCCGTACAACATTCGCGTGAACGCAATCTCGCCGGGCCTCGTGCGCACCGACTTCGCGCGGGCACTCTGGGAAAACCCCGACAACCTCAAACGCCGCACCGAACACGATCCTCTGCGACGAATCGGCGAACCGGAAGAGATCGCCGGCGCCGCCGTTTTTCTGGCGTCTCGCGCCGGAGCCTTCACAACCGGGCAGAACTTCGTCATCGACGGCGGCGCGACCATTTCCTGATTGGTTCGATAGCGCTGGTAGCGCGGTGGAGGGTTGACGCGCCGGACACGCTCGAGCCGTCCCTGGGCGCACCGAACGGCGCCATCCATGCCGCCGCAGGGTTCCGTAACGGGACGGCGCATCAAGCCTCCACCGCCACCTGTTCGCGGCGTGTCCACCCTTCAGCCAACGTGTGCCCGTAGCGGGTGAACCGATGAACAAGTCAACAGACGGTGCCTGGCACCGGCTTTTGACTTGTTGGGACATCACAGCCGTTGTTGACGTCTCGATGTCTCCACCCCACTCGGAGTCGCTCGACCCCGATCGAAGTCGAGTTCGCAGAACACCCGATCGAAGTCGCAGCGCCAGCCCAAGCGAGTTGAAACACGCCGTCTATACTCAAACGAAGACCTCTTCGTGTGCGTCATGGACGTCGATAGCGGATTCTCGATCAAAGAGCTGAAGGTGCTGGCTCAGGCGGCCGGCGTACTTGTCGCTAAGGCGGGTGCGGTGCTGATCGAGGTCGGCAATACCGACCCTGACGACGTCATTCTGTTGCAGGGCGATGTCGAGCTGAAGAGCCGCGATGGGTCGGTGCAGAAGATCCGCGGCGGGTCCGATTCGGCGCGGATGCCGTTGGCGCGGCTGCGGCCGCGGCGGTTTCAGGTCCGCGCCCTCACGCCGGTGCGCTATCTGAAGGTCAGCAACCAGCTCGTTCGAGCGACGCTCGCACCGGTTACCGAGGCGGCGGCACCCGCTGCGGCGCCGATCGAGACCGGCGACTACGAGGTCACCGAGTTGCTGCACGGCGAGATCGACGCCGCGCAGGATCTGTTCGTCGAATTTGCCGAAGCCGTTCACCGCGACAACATTCCGTTGCCGAGCCTGCCGTCGATTGCGACGCGCGTGCGTCAGGCCGTCGGCGCCGAATGCGGCACGCGCGAGCTCGCGCAGATCGTCAACGGCGATGCGGCGATCGCAACGAAAGTGGTGCGGGCAGCGAACGGTCCGTTGTATCGCAGCGAAGTACAGACGACGACGGTGTCGGAGGCGGTTGCGAGGCTCGGCGTGAGCGCGACGCAGCAGCTGGTGATGTCGTTCGTGTTGAAGGAGATCTTCGCGACGGAGATTGCCGCGCTGAAAGCCAAGATGCGCGCGGTATGGACGCACACGCAGGCGATGGCGGTCGGTGCGTTCGTGCTGTCGCGCGAATTTCGCGTGCTCGAACCGGAGCGCGCGCTGTTGGCCGGGCTGTTGCACGACATCGGCGCGGTTTCGCTGATCGCGTTTGCGGAACGATTTCCGGCGGTCTGGGAGGATCCGGTGACGCTCGATCGCGTGCTCGATTCGCTGCAGGGCGAAGTGGGCTCAATGGTGCTAGCGCGTTGGGGATTCGAGGCGGAGTGGGTGCGGCTCGCACTCGACGTCGATCAGTGGGCACGCAAATGCACAACCCCTGACTACTGCGGCCTGTTGCAGATTGTCCATTTCTGTCATCGGCCGGCCTTACCGGCGCATCCCACCGAAGTACCTGATAACGCGCTGACCGCATTCGGCTGGACACCGGCGCAGGCCCACGAATCTCTAACGAGGGCGTTAGGTCGCGTCAAAGGTGCGGCAACCCTTCTCGGCGAGAGCTGAGTCGAGATCTCTCGCGCTGGATCCAAAACGCGCGACCGCGCTTGTCCGCTCGCGTAAACTCCGCCTCGGTGCAACGCCGGAATGGGGGAGACATGAACGTCGCGATACGTAAGTCAGCCTGGCCGCAGGCCATCATGATCGGTGCCATCGTCGGCGCCGCGCTTCTGCCGATCGGCGCACTCGGTCATCGAATCGGTTTATGGTCGTTCCAGACGGGTTTTATCTTTCTCGCTGGCGGTGCGTTGTTGGCGGTCGCCGCCGTGTTGGCTGCGATCGTTGCGCTATTGCTCACGTTGCGGTCGAAGCGGGCGAGTGATCGACCGCTTCTGTACGTCGGTTTGCTCGTGGGTGGCGCGATCGTCGTTCTGGTTCTCGCGCAGATGGGGGCGGCCAGATCCGTACCGCCGATTCACAACATATCGACCGACGTCGCCGATCCGCCATCGTTCGACGTCGCGATGGGATTGCGCGGCCCCGACAGCAACCCGATCGACTACGACATCGCAGCGATTGCCGAAAAGCAGCAAGCGGCTTACCCACGCGTCAAACCGCTCCAGACAGAGCGCACAGTGGCTGAAAGCTACGACCATGCGCTCGAAGTGTTGAAAGGGATGGGGCTGGAGATCGTCAATGCCGATCCGAAAGCCGGCCGCATCGAAGCCGTTGCGACGTCGTTCTGGTTCGGCTTCAAAGACGACATCGTCGTGAGAGTTCGCGAGCGCGGTACCGGTTCGGTGGTGGACCTACGTTCGGTGTCGAGGGTCGGCCTGAGCGACCTGGGCATCAATGCGAAGCGGATCGAGGAATTCCTCGATCGGTTCAACGAATCGTAGGGATCGTCAGAAGCGCAGCAACTGCGCGTCGAGCGAGGCGAGGTCGAGCACACCGATCGCGTTGTAGCCTTCAAGATGTCCGGCGCACTCTCCCGGATTGAAGATCAGTTGCGCCGCCGATCGGTCGAAGCGGTGGTGATGCGTGTGGCCGTGCAGTGCGACGTGATGATCGTCGCGCAGCGCCGCGTCAAGATCGCGCGGGTCGTGCACCACGACGATCCGGCGTTCGTGCCAGACCAGCTCGAGCGGTGGATCGAAGAATTGAAAGCCACGCTCGCTGATGGCTGCCTCGAGTGACTCGCGTTCCTGATCGTTGTTTCCGAAGACTCCCCACAGCGGCGCCTCCAGACCCGCGAATGCGTGAATCGTTTTCGCCTGAGTGATGTCGCCGGTGTGAATGACGCGTTCGACGCGCGCCGCGTTGAAGAGTTCGACGATGCGCGCGACGTTCCGGAGGTTGTTGTGGGTGTCGCTGACGATGCCGATGCGCATTACAAAAAAAAGCGGACGCGACCTTAGGGCCGCTTCCGCTTGTCCGTGGGTTTAAGCCGCTTTTTCGAGAATGTGGATGCCGCAGGCGCTGCCGAGGCCGATCACGTGCGTCATGCCGAAGCGCGCGCCTTGTACTTGACGCTTGCCCGCTTCGCCACGCAGGTGAGTGCACACCTCGTAGATGTTCGCGATGCCGGTGGCGCCCAATGGGTGCCCTTTCGACAGCAGACCGCCGGAGACGTTGACCGGAATGCGCCCACCGAGTGCAACCGCACCGGTGTCGATCATCATGCCGGCTTCGCCGTCTTTGCAGATGCCGAGGTTTTCGTAGTGCAGAATTTCGGCGGTCGCGAAGCAGTCGTGCAGTTCGATCAGGTTGATGTCTTTTGCGCCGATGCCTGCCATCTCATACGCCTGCTTCACCGCGAGACGCGTGCAGCTGTTGACGTCGGGCATCACGAGGTCGCGTTCCTGCCAGGGATCTGACGTCATGATCGAGGCGCGGATCTTGACGGCGCGCTTCATGAGGCCGAGTTCGCGAACCTTCTTCTCGGAGCAGAGTACGGCTGCGGCCGAGCCGTCGACGTTGATCGAACACATGAACTTGGTGTTCGGGTACGCGATCATCTCGG
>JANLUG010000839.1:0-1427 GCA_031363335.1 Gammaproteobacteria bacterium | reverse complement strand
GCTGTTTCTGGTGTTCCGCCAGCAGCAAGTGTCGAACCTGACGCTTTACTTCGGAGTGATTCCCGGGGCGTTCGTGTTGCTCTTCATCTACGCGTTGTCGTTCGTCACCTATCGACTCTCGCAACGTGCGGTTTCACCGCTGGTCAGCCTTGCGCGCGGTGGCTCAGATGCAGTCGCTGATAGAGAGTCTGCTGCTGCTCGCGCGAGAGGATGAGCTGCGTTCGTTGGATGAAAAGACCAATGTCAACGCCGTGGTGGCCGAACAGCTGGATCTGCTGAGCGAACTCGCCCACGAAACCGGTGATACCGTGCGTGTGGTCGAGCAGGGCAACCTGATCGTGGACGCTCCACCGAGAATGATCGCCATTGCGCTGACCAATCTGCTGCGCAACGCGTTGTGCGGCGGCTGGTCGATCAGTTCGGCTGGTCGCTGGATCTGGCTAGTGCGCCCGGCAACGGCACGACGGTGACGCTGCACTTCAGCGGTGAACAAGCGGCTCAAGGGGCGCGGATACGAAATCCCAGCCCCGGTACGGTCTCGATCAACTCCTGATCGAAGCCCCGGTCGATCAGCCGCCGCAGGTTGTAGAGGTGGCTGCGCAGCGCGTCGCTGTCCGGTACATCGTCGCCCCACAGCGCGCGCTCCATGCCTTCGCGGCTCACGACGTTGGGTGACTCGCGCATCAGCACGCGCAGAATCTCGAACTGTTTTCGCGACAGGCGGATGCGGCGTCCGGCGCGGCTCACGTCGGCGCTAGCGGTGTCGAGCGTGAGATCGGCGATGACGTAGCGGGTGGCGAACGCATCACTCTGGCGGCGACGAATGATCGCGCCGAGCCGCGCTTCGAGTTCCGGCATTGCGAACGGCTTGACCAGGTAGTCGTCGGCACCCGCGTCGAAGCCCGATAGCTTGTCGTCCAACTGGTCGCGTGCCGTCAACATGATGATCGGAATGCTGGAGCGCGCATCGCGGCGCAGGCGGCGGCAGATCTCGAGGCCGTTCACGCCCGGCAGACCGATGTCCAGAACGATCGCGTCGTAGCGCTGCGTCGCAGCCAGGTGCAATGCCGTCAGACCATCCGCCGCGTAGTCGATGACATAGCCGACCGCATCGAGGTACGCACCAATGCTCTCGGCGAGCGGACGGTGGTCCTCCACCAACAGCACTGTGAGGCGTTCGCTCATGCGGGATCCGACGACATGTCGGGAAGCATACCCGTTAGTGCCGCGCGAGCGAATCGAGCCGTGAGCGTGCAGTTTTCACGCGGTTTTCACGTGCCGATCATCGGTTGTTCACGGCGTCGTCGATATCGTGAAAGCGGGATCCAGTTTGATCCGCGTATCGACAATCAGGGCAACACACCAAGGAGAGATGTAATGCAATCACGTACTTCACGCAGTATTTGGATCGCGGCACTGGCCGCTGC
>JANLUG010000724.1:0-3076 GCA_031363335.1 Gammaproteobacteria bacterium | reverse complement strand
CATCGGCCTGATCAGCGAAGTGGCGCGGTCGCTCGATCGCGGCGCCGAAGGTATCGGCCTGTTCCGCACCGAGTTGCCGTTCATGACGCTCGACCGGTTCCCCACCGAAGAGGAACAGCGCGTCATTTATAGAGGGCACATGGAGGCCTTCAACCCGCATCCGGTGACGATGCGCACGCTCGACATCGGCGGCGACAAAGCGCTGTCGTATTTCCCGATCAAAGAAGAGAACCCGTTCCTCGGCTGGCGCGGCATCCGCGTCACGCTCGATCACCCGGAGATTTTCCTCGCACAGGTTCGCGCGATGATCAAATCGAGCGCGGGTCTGCCCAACCGGCTGCGCATCATGCTGCCGATGATCTCGAGCGCGAAGGAAGTGACCGACGCGCGCTCGCTGATCCGGCGCGCTTACGCGGAAGTGGTCGAAGAGGGTATCGGCGTGCGCATGCCTGAGATCGGCGTGATGATCGAGGTGCCGGCCGCGGTGTATCAGGCGCGGCTGCTCGCCAAACAAGTCGACTTTCTCGCCGTCGGCTCGAACGATCTGACGCAATACATGCTCGCGGTCGACCGCAACAATCCGCGCGTCGCGTCGCTGTATCGGGATCTGCATCCCGCAGTACTGATGGCGCTGCGCGAAGTCGCGACCGCGGGCCACGCCGAAGGTAAGGCGGTCGGCATCTGCGGCGAGCTGGCCGGTACGCCGGCCGGCGCGGTGCTCTGTCTCGCAATGGGTTACGACGTATTGTCGATGAACTCGACGAATCTGCCGCGCGTGAAGTGGGTGATCCGCAACATCTCGATGACGCAGGCGCGTCGCTGGCTGGTCAGCGTGCTGCGGATGGCGCAGGCGGAAGAGATCGAAGAGTTCATGCGCGAAGCGCTGATCGAGGCAGGTCTGGGGCGCGTGGTACCGAACTACGAAGGCACGCCAACGGCCTGAACGAGGGGCGCGGCGTGTTGACACTGAGCCAGATCATTTTCGGCGTCAACGATCTCGACGCAGCGACTGCTACAGACCGGCCGGCGGCGAGTAGGCGAATTCCGAATTCAACGCGCTCAACACCGACGCGTCTCGTTGATAGATGTCGCGCAGGAAGGTGAACTCGTGGCCGCCGTCGAATGCGACTGCGGTCAGATACAGAATCAACACCGGTAACGGCTGCGGCAACCTGACGGTTTGCAGCCTTTCGCTGTCGACCGCGCGCTGGAGTGAGTCCTGGGTCCATTTCGGATCCTGCCGCAACAGGATCTCCGCGAGTTCGAACGGGTGCTCGACGCGGATACAGCCGGAGCTGAACGCGCGCTCATCGCGGTTGAAGAGTTCGCGCGACGGCGTGTCGTGCAGGAATACGAAGTGTTCGTTCGGAAACATGAACTTGATGCGACCGAGCGCATTCGTTGGCCCTGGGCGTTGTCGCAACATGTATGGAAAATTCTTCGGCGTGACGCTCGCCCAATCGATCGTCGCCGGATCGATCGTGCGACCGTTGCGATCGATGACGTCCATCCGTTGTTTGTCGAGATACGCGCGGTCGCGCTTGATCGCCGGCAGCGAATCGTTGCGCAGGATCGTCGGCGGCACCGTCCAGTCCGGGTTGATGACGAGATAGGTCATGTCGGCGCGAAAGATCGGCGTCGCGCGATATGGTTTTCCGACCATGGCGCGCGCGGTCCATTGCACTCGGTCGTCGTCGACGTAGTACACCTGGAATCCGGCGATGTTCACCGCGACGAAGCGCGGCGTGCGTTCGACCAATACCCAACGCAACCGTTCGAGGTTCACGCGCAGCCGGTCGACGAGATCGGCCGCGGATACGTTGATTTCGTCGAGTGTCCTGGCGCCGACGACGCCATCCGGGCCGAGGCCGTGATGCGTCTGAAAATCGCGCACCGCATCGGCGAGCGCCGCGTCGTATCTGTTGGGATCGCCGGCGGGCAGAGCGACGAAACCTTCTGCGGCGAGCCGCTGCTTGAGCGCGCCGACGCGCGCATCGACGCTGCCCTGCTTCAGCGTGGGTCCGGTCGGCACCGCTTGCCAGCCGCCGGCGGCGGCAAACCCTCGATAGCGCGCGAGCACCTGCCGCATCGCTTCGTACATCGCGCCGTGACCGACCTCTGCGTCGAGTTGCGCCGCGAGATCAGGTGCCGCGAGGATGCGTTCGAGCGCCGCGTACGGTCCGTCTGACGATACGTTGCGCGCGTAATTCCACGACGTGTCGAGTTGGCGCGGATCCACTTTGCCGAAGCGATTCTGGTACGCGTAACGCAGGAAGGCTTCCGTCAATTCGAGATCCGCGTCGATACGTTGCGCGCCGGTGAGGCTCGAAAGTGCCGGCAGCGCGGTGAGTTCTTCGACGAAGTAGTCGGTGGGTGTGAGACCTTGCGTATCGGCCGCACGCACGATGTCGACGAAGGCGTGCGCCTGTGTGTCGTTCCATGCGAGCGCGAAGTCGCGCTGCTGATAGAAGCGCTGGATGACGTCGGGTGCCGCGAAGGTGATCGGCGCCTCGGTGCCGCCGGCGGTCAGTTGCTCGAGCCGGTGGGCAACGTCGTCTGCGCCTGGCTGCGTTGGCTCCGCTGCGTTCGCCCCCAGGATCGCGATGCACCAGACAACCGCGACGCGGCCGATCAGGACGCGAAAGTGGCCGAACCGGACGATGAGCAATGTGCTGTGCGGGCGAGCAAATCGGTTAGCATGACCGCCGGCAAGCAGCTGCGATCGGTGCGGTATGAAGTGGGTGTTGTTGGCCATCGGTATGAGCCTCGGTCTATCGGGTGCGACTAGCGACGAACGCAGTCTGAGCTTCTATCACACCCACACGGGCAAGGCGCTGTCGGTGGTGTACTACAAAAACGGCAACTACGTGCCGGCGGCGCTCGATGCGATTGACGGCTACCTCGAAGATTTCCGCAACGGCGAAGAACACCGCATCGATCCGGCGCTGCTCGACGTGTTGTCCGACATCAAGCTGAAAACCGGCACGCACGAACCGTTTCAGGTGATTTCGGCCTATCGGTCGCCGCAGACGAACCAGCTGTTGCGCGACACAAGCGCGGGTGTTGCCAGAGACAG
>JANLUG010000691.1:0-7844 GCA_031363335.1 Gammaproteobacteria bacterium | reverse complement strand
GTCGGGATGGGCCGGCGCATCGACGGCTGAGGTCGTATTCAGCTTCAGCGTGCCTTCCATCGCGCCGGCGAGGTCGAGACGGATCGGAACCGTCAGGCCGCCGACTTGCCCGAGCCAGATGGTGGCGTCGATGCGCTCGTTGTCCTTGTTGTTGACCTCGAACGTGCAACGCTCGGTGGCGCCGTTGTCGTCCGACGAAACCGCTTCCTGATTCATCAGCTTCAACGAGAACTGGTCTTTGCCGTTGTGGACGGTGGAACCGGCAGACGCGCAGTCGTGCGAGACGAACAGCGCCGACAGCAGGTCGAGGCTGGTCGGTGCCCGTGGCGACCGGACCTGCCCGTTCTTGACGTACGTCAGCTGGCCGTCGCTCAGCAGCAGTTCTTTGACCTTGTCACGCGCGCGCTCGATGAAGCGGTAACCGTCGTTCACCGGGGTGCTGTCGACCAGCCGGCCGGTGGAGCTGAACATGCTCTGCCATTGCGTCACGAAGTTCAGAACGCCGACGGTCCACGCCTTGCCGCTGATCTCGTAGCGGGCGTCATCCGTCTCGATCTTGATCTCGGCGCCACCCACTTTCGCACCGGCCACGAAGGCGTCGTAGCCCAGCGTCGTCTGCTGCGCCCAAGCGGGCGCGGCGGCGACAATGAGGGTGGCAACTATCGCGGAACGCATGTCCTGGGCCGTCTATGAAAATGGAGGGAAAGTGGATGCAAAATGGACCACCACCGGGGCCTTGTCAAGGCGGAATCTCTCAGAATTCCTGTCCGAAATTCAGCTGGCGTTCAGGTCTTTGAAGCGGCGCTCAGCCATGGCGGCAGCGCGGAAGATGGCCCGCGCTTTGTTCATGCTTTCCTTCCATTCGAGCCGCCCGATCGAGTCCGCCACGACCCCGGCGCCGGCCTCGATGTAGATCTTGCCGTCTTTGACGACGGCGGTGCGGATGGCGATGGCGGTGTCCATGTTGCCGTTCCAGGCCAGATAGCCGACGGCCCCGCCGTAAATGCCCCGTTTGACCGGCTCCAGCTCGTCGATGATCTCCATCGCCCGGATTTTCGGCGCGCCGGAAAGCGTTCCCACGGGCAATGTCGCGCGCAGCACGTCGAAGGCGGTCGCGCCTTCCTTCAGACGGCCCACGACGTTGCTCGAGATGTGCATGACGTCCGAATAGCGCTCGATGGTGAAGCGTTCCGTCACCTCCACGCTGCCGGTCGCCGCCACGCGGCCGACGTCGTTGCGCCCTAGGTCGATGAGCATCAGGTGCTCGGCGATCTCCTTGGGGTCGGCCAGCAGCTCCGCCTCCAGCGCCTTGTCTTCCGCTTCGGTATGGCCGCGCCGCCGCGTGCCCGCCAGCGGCCGGTTGACGATGACGCCGTCTTCGACGCGGGCGAGGATCTCCGGCGACGAACTCACCAGGTGAAAGTCGTCCAGGTCCATGTAGAACATATATGGCGACGGATTCAGGTTGCGCAGCGCGCGATACAGGTTGATCGGCGCGGCGCTGAACGGCACCGACATGCGTTGCGCCAGCACCACCTGCATGACATCGCCGGCGACGATGTACTCGCGGATCTTCTCGATGGCGGCCAGATACGCTTCGCGGCCGAACTCGGAAACGAAGTCGGTCTCTTCGACCGGTTGATTCGCGCTCGAACCGGCAACATCCGGCACCGGCCCCGCGAGACGCCGGCCGATCTTGCCCAGATGTTCTTTCGCGCGAATCAATGCGTCGGGCGTTTCCGGATCCGCCATCGTGATGATCTGCATGATCCCCTTGAGATTGTCGAAGACGATCACGTCGTTCGACACCATCAACAGGATGTCAGGAGTTCCCAACGAATCAGGTGGGGCGCTGTGCGCGAGGCGTTTCTCGACGTATCGGACCGTGTCGTAGCCGAAGTAGCCGACGAGTCCGCCGTAGAAACGCGGCAAGCCCGGCACGGGAGCGACGCGGAATCGCCCCATGAACGACTCGATGAAGGCGAGTGGGTCGTCGCACTCCGTCTGTTCGATCACCTTGCCGTCGGTAGCGACGGTTAGGTGGTTGCCCGCGACTTTCAGCACCGTGCGCGCCGGCAGACCGATGATCGAATAACGTCCCCATTTCTCGCCGCCGTGTGCCGACTCGAGCAGGTACGAATAGGGGCCACCCGCGAGTTTCAAGTAGGTCGAAAGCGGCGTATCGAGGTCGGCCAGCACTTCTTCGACCACGGGAATGCGATTGAAGCCTTCTGCGGCCAACTGGGCGAACGCGTCCGGGGTCATGGCGGCGACGCCGTGTTGGGAAAAGGCCGGCAGGCTAAAGGAGCTCGATCAGGGAATCAATGACGGCATCGGCGTCGAGCTGCGTAGCGGGTGTGCCGTGGTTGTAGCCGTCGCGAACACAGACGATCGGGCAACCTGCCGCGCGCGCCGTTTCGACGTCGGTGATTGAATCGCCGACGAACAGTGAATCGGCGGTCGCCGAATCGAGCAGCCGGCACGCGTGCAGCGCGGGTGCCGCGTCCGGTTTGCGTTGCGGCAACGTATCGCCGCAGACCAGCGTTTCGAAATACTGGTCCAGGTTCAGCGCGGCGAGAACCTGTGTCGACAACCCCGTCAGCTTGTTCGTAACGACCGCGAGGCGCGCGCCCCGCGCGGTTAGACCGCGCAAGGCATCGACAACTCCGGGATACGGCCGGCTGAAGTCGGCGATGTGCGCGCTGTAGTGATCGATGAAGATGTGCAGTAGTCGCACCATGAGCGCTTCGTCAGCGATTCGCTCGGGAACGCCATGGTGGGTCAGCGCCTGCTCGAGCAGCACGCGTGAGCCGTAGCCGACCCAGTGTCGCGTCAGTGACTCGTCGACCGAAGGGCATCCGGCGTTCAGCAGTGCGGCGTTGAGCGCGCCGTTGATATCCGGCGCGGTGTCCACGAGCGTACCGTCGAGATCGAACAGATAGGCGCCGTACCGTCGCGCCAGAACCGAGGCGTCAGGAGGCAAGCGCCCGTCTCATCGACGCGATCGTTGCCGCATAGTCGTTGGTGCCGAAGATCGCGGAACCCGCGACGAACGTATCGGCCCCCGCCCGCGCGGCGGCAGCGATGTTGTCGGGCTTGATGCCGCCGTCGATCTCGAGCCGGATCGATCGACCGCTGCCGGAAATGATCTCGCGCGCGTCGCTCAGCTTGTCGAGGCTCGAGTGAATGAACTTCTGGCCGCCGAAGCCGGGGTTGACCGACATGATCAACACCAGATCCACCAGATCGAGTACGTGCGAGAGGTGATCGAGCGACGTCGCCGGATTGAATACGAGACCGGCTTTGGCGCCGCCTTCGCGGATCAATCCGAGCGAACGGTGTATATGTTCCGTTGCCTCGGGATGGATGCTGATGTAGTTCGCGCCGGCATCGAGGAAGTCGCCGATCAACCGGTCCACCGGCTTGACCATCAGATGCACGTCTACAGGGGCCGTCAGCCCATGCTTGCGAAGCGACGTCAGCACCAACGGACCGATCGAGAGGTTCGGCACGTAGTGATTGTCCATGACGTCGAAGTGGATCAGGTCCGCGCCGGCCGCGACGACGGCATCCACTTCCTCGCCGAGGCGTGCGAAATCCGCGGCCAGAATCGACGGAGCTATCCAGAAATCGCTCATGGACGCGGATTGTACGGTGTTTCCTATACTTCGGCTCATGTGGAAACGCATCTTGACCTTGTTGCTCGCCACCGCGATGTGCGTGCCGGCCGCATCCGACGCGCCGGCGCCGAGCGAGGCGCCGGCCTCGACCTCGCCGCCGGTCGTCGTTGAGCGAGTCGGTCTGCTGCCGACCGAAACACGCCGCGCGGTCGAACTCGAAACGGCGTTCCCCGACGATGCGATCGTGCGAATCGGTGACGGTGACGACCGCGCAATCGGTGTGTATCGAGATGCGCTCGAACCCAAGGCGCTCGGCGTCGTCGTGGTCGTACTAGGTTCGGGATTGAGCCACGACGCGAATGTCGATTCGACTTCACTGCGGTGCTCTCTGGCGCGAAAGCGCTGGGCGACCCTCACCGTGGCGCTCCCGGATGTCCCCAACGAAACGCTTCCGCCGCGGCAGCGCGACAAATTCGTAGAAGGCGCCGCGGCCGCACCTGCGGCCGCGCAGGCACTCGATCCTGCAGCAGCGAAACCAGCCGAAGCCGCGCCGCCCGCCGCGGATCCGATGCCGGCCCGAATCCGCGCGCGTCTCGATGCGGCCGTCAAAGCTGCCCGTCCAAAGGGCGCAAAGGTGGTGATGCTAGGGGAAGGGGCAGCGGGTGCGTGGATCGCGTGGGCGCAGACGCAGGGGCTCGGTGCCGATGCGGTCGTAGCGATCAACACGCCGAGGGATGCGCCGCGGATCGACGGCAAGCGACCGAAAGACGTGCTCGCAGTATTCAAATCGCCGGCGTTGATGCTGATCGAATCGCCCCTCGACTGGTCCGTCGACGACCGTCTTTCGCCGGATGTCGAATTGCGCCTGATACCTCCCGGCAGTCCGTCAGGCGCGCGACTGGATCGTCAGATTCAAGGCTGGCTCAAGCGGCGTTTCGACTCGCGCGGATGAGGTCGTAGGCGTTGCGGATCGCAACGCTGTTTTCGCTCGCGTGTCGCGACTGCTCCGCATCGCCGTCTGCGGCGAGCTTGTCGGGATGATGCCGACTCATGAGACGTCGGTATGCGAGCTTCAACTGCGCATCGTCGACCCGATGATCGACCCCGAGCATCTGATACGCCTGACGCAGGTTCAGCGGCATTTGACGCAGCTGATAGTCGGCGACGCGCGCTTCCGCGGCACTCAATGCCGCCGCATCGACGCCGAGTAGACCGGCCAATCGCGCGAGTTCGCTTCTGCAGGTTGCGTTGGGCGGCCCATCGGACCAGGCCATCATGCACAGCGACTCGAGCGCGAGTTCGTTCAGCACCGTTCGGTCGCCGCCGGTCTGACGACACGCCAGAGCAAGCGGCGAGAAATCGAAGTCGGGCTGTTTACCGGCATCGAAGCGCAGGATGGCGCGGCGGCGGTCTGTGGTGCGGAACCCAAGGTCGTCCATCAGTCGTTGCGCCAGGCCGATATGGCGCGGACGCACCACGCCGGAGGATTTGGCAATTCGGCCCAATGCGGCGAACGTGAACTGCGTGTAGGGCACCGCGCGTGCCGCCGATCGCGATCGCGTCAGTGAGCCGAGGAGTGCGCGGATCGATTGTATGAACCGTTTGGCGATGGACACGGACGTAAGACTAGCTGTTGATCTTCCGGACGGCAGCTAATTGATCAGGCGTACCGATGTCGATCCAGCGGCCGCTCCACAACTCACCGCGCAGGCGACCTTTCTCGATCGCCTCGAACAGCAATTGGCGCAAGGAAAACGGTCCGGCCGGCGCGCCGTTGAACAAGGTGGGACTCAACAGCGCAATGCCGCAGTACGTGTACGGACGTTCGATACCGCGCGTGACGCGATCGCCATCGAGTCCGAAGTCACCCTCGCTTCGATGCGCCGGCGTCGCCGTCAGGACCACATGTGCGAGGTCGTCGCCGAGCGGTCGCAGCACGCGTGAGAACGGATAGTCGGTCCAGACGTCGCCGTTGAGGATTGCGAACGGATCCGTGCCGAGCAACGGCAGCGCGCGGACGATGCCGCCGCCGGTTTCCAGCAGCGTCTCTTCGCGGCTGTATTGGATACGCGCGCCAAGTTCGCGGCCGTTTCCGAGCGCCGCCGCGATAGCGTCGCCCAGGTGATGCAGGTTGATGACGATGTCGCGAATTCCGGCCTGCGCGAGCCAGCGTACCTGGTGCGCAATCAGCGGCGTGCCGGCGATCGGCAGCAACGGCTTCGGCGTGTGATCGGTCAACGGACGCAGGCGTTCGCCGCGCCCTGCGGCGAGGATCATTCCGCGCATTGAACGCCGCGTGCCGACAGCGCGAGCCGGGCGGCAGGTCGGACCGACTGCGCGAGCCACTCGCCGAAGCGCTGGAAGTCCGGGTAGGTACGCGCTACGTCGATCAGGTGATCGAGCACCGGCTCGATGTCGACCAGGTGACTGGGCCGGCTGTCGCGCAGTTCGAGGCGGGCAAATATGCCGATCGCCTTCAGCTGGCGCTGCATCGCGGTCATGTCGAGCTGTCGCGCGAATTTCGCCGGGTCCGTTTCGAGCGGTAACCCCGCCGCGGCGCCGCGGACCCGGAACCGCTCGCGCCAATGGGCGATCTCGGCCTCGTCGAAACGGACGTAGCAGTCTCGCAACAGCGACGCGATGTCGTACAACGCGGGTCCGTGCAATGCGTCCTGAAAGTCGACGACGCGAGTCACCCGATCGGCACCCCACAACAGGTTGCGGGAATGGAAGTCGCGGTGGACGCATACCTTTGCCTGCGCGTCTACGCAGTCGATCAACGCACGCCAGACGTCATCGAGCAGCCCCCCTTCTGTTTTCGTTAGCGGATGGGCGAGCATGCCGCTCAGAAACCAGGTTCTGAACAGCTCGAGTTCGTCGTGGAATCGCTGCCTCGTGTACGGCGGGACTGAGCCGTTCGCATCGCCGACGCTTGCGATCATGATCATCGTGTCGAGCGCGGCATCGATGGCGGCTTCGTGTTCATCAGTCTGGTAGACGGTCGAATACATCAGCTCGCCGAGGTCCGACACGAGCAGGAAACCCTGATCGATGTCGCTTGCGATGACCTCCGGGACACGAACGCCGGCGTCGCGAAAGACTTTCGACAGCCGCACGAACTGCGCGTTGTTCTCCGACGTCGGCGGCGCGTCCATCGCGATGAGTGTGCGAGTGCGCGTGTAGACGCGGAAGAAGCTCCGGAAGCTCGCATCGCCGACGACCGGCTGCCATGCGCGCTCGACGCGTTCACCGGCCGCGGTGAGCACATCATCGACCCAGCTTTCGAGTGCGTTGCGGCGGCCAGATGATTGGGCGGTTTGCATTACGTGAATGGTATCATCCGCGCGCAATTCCACGATGCCACCCATGCGTTCAGCAGTTCTTCTGGCCTGCAGTACAGCGTTTGCGCTCAGCGTTCACGCCGACGACCGTTGGGTGTGCAATCCGTCGTCCAACGGTACCGGCTGGCAGTGCTCGGGTGTTGGACCTTTGCCGACACCGGCCGGACCCGCGGGTGCCAACATAACTACACCGCCGCCGAAGATGGCGGCGGCAAAAGCGGCTGCGATCACGCTCGACTGGGTGCCGCGTTCCGGTTTGTCTGCGGAGCGTTTGAGCGTGCTGCCGGAATACTGCGATGGCGCTTATGTCGAGCCGGCGTTCCCGGCGTTGGGCAAGGACGAACTCGAAACGTTGCCGCTTCATGCCGAGGCGCAGCAGTTGCAGTACTGGTTGCAGGATCGGGCCGATCTGACCGGTTCGGTGGAAATCACGCGCGGCAACCAGTCGCTGATCGCTAACAAGGCCACCTATCACGAGACCGAACAAACGGTCACGGTGGACAACGGCGTCACGTTGCGCCAACCAGGCCTGTTGATCGTCGGCGATTCGGCGTTGTTCATGATCGACTCCGGCGCGGCGTCGATCACCGATTCACAGTTCGTGCTGCAACCGAATGAACTGCGCGGCACGGCCACAGTGCTCGATCGCAGCGGCGGCGGCGACATCAAGGTCACCGGAGGTTCGTTCACGCGCTGCGAGCCGGGTAACAACGAGTGGCGGCTGTCGAGCAGCCGGCTGTCGATCGACAACGGCGCCAAGTTCGGCACTGCGACGAACGCGGTGATGCGCGTGCACGACGTTCCGGTTTTCTACACCCCGTACATCCGCTTCCCGGTGACCGATGAACGCATGTCGGGTTGGCTGTTTCCGGATGTCGGCTTC
>JANLUG010000486.1:0-5848 GCA_031363335.1 Gammaproteobacteria bacterium | reverse complement strand
CAAACCAGCCCGGCCGTCTCGATCCAATCCTTAACCGTGAACGGCACGCCGTGCAACGCACCGAGCTGTTCACCGCGCGCAATCGCGGCATCCGCGGCTTCTGCCTCGGCCAACGCGGTTCCGGAGAACTGAACAACTGCGTTGAGGCGCGGATTCACTGCTTCGATACGCTTCAGATGCGCCGAGACGACTTCGACCGAAGACATCTGTTTCGCGCGAATCGCGCGCGCCAGCGCTGACGCGGAAGCCTCCGTTAGGGAACTCACAGCAGCAAGCCCATGTAGAGCAAATCGAAGTACTCACCGCCGATACAGATCTCGCGCCGCAACGTGCCTTCGACGACAAAACCCTTCTCTCGATACAGCGCCACTCCGCGGACGTTGTCCGGACGAACCCGCAGTGAGATTTTTCGGATCGTGCCGCAGGCGCGCGCCCAGTCGATCAGCGTGTCGAGCAACAAGGCGCCGATGCGACGCCCCCAGTGCGACTGCCGCACCGAGATCGCGAACTCGCCGCTGTGCCGCACACGCTGACGGCGCCCGGTCGTGAACGTCAGACAGCCGACGATCTCAGCACCTGCGGTTGCGACGATGTGCAGTTGATCCGGCGCATCGCGAACGTACTGCAGATGCGCGGCCTCCTGCGCTTCGGTCAACTCGAATTCGCCGGGACCGAACGTCAGAAAATCCGATTCGCCGCTGACGCATTCCAGATACGCGAGCATCGCGGCGGCGTCTTCCGGCACCGTCGCGCGGATCACCAGCACACTTCCGTCGTGCAACTTCAGGTTGCGTGTATCGAGGTTTGCCATGGTTCAGAAAAACTCGTCGAGCAATTGATAGAACGCGATGCGCGCCGGGTCCGGAACAGCTCCGTACGCATCGAAGAACGGGGCCATATACGCGTCGCCATAGTTATACGCAATGCTGCGCGCCGCGCACGCGAAGTCCTGATGTCGATCGGCCACGCCGGCGCGACCTACGTCGATGAACGCCTTCACGGTGCGGTCGCGCAGAATCACGTTCGGCAAGCAATAGTCGCCATGCGTAACGACGAGGTCTTCCTCGTTCGGGCGCGTCGCTTCGAGTTCCTCGATCAGATCGAGCGCGGTTCGACCAAGGCGCACCGCGTCGAAATCCGATTCATCGACACGACCCGCGAGCGCGTTGTCGCGTGCGCCGGCCATCACTACCGACAGGCGCGCATCGAACGGACATTCGCGTACGTCGAGCCGATGCAATTGGCGCAATCCGGTTGCGAACGCTCGCACGCATTCGAGCGGTGCCCCGACGACCGCATGCGCAGCAACGCCGCCAATCGCTTCAGTGAGCAGGTAGCTCTCGTCGCCGTCGCGCTCGAATGCGATCACGCGAGGCACCGGCGCGCGGCCGGCGAACCACTGCAAGCGCGCCGCTTCGTCGGCGACATCGTGCCCTTGGGCGCTCATCTTCAGATAGAACTGTGCCCCGACTCGCCACACGTGCGCGTTCGACTTTCCGACGGTCTTGGCTTCCATTGGTAATGCGCCGACGAGCCGTGCAATGGACGGCGGGATCATGACGGCGCCAGCGCGCGCGCGGTATCAAGTGACGCGCTCGACCCAACGCTCCAGTCGCGCGGTTCCGCTGCGAGTCGCGCGAACGCCCACAACCGAACGCGCTCGCGATCTACACCGAGCAGGTCCGCAAAGCGTCCGATCGCGCTGATCGGATCCGCCTTGAAGCGCTCCATACAATTGAACAGATGCTGCGTCGCATCGTATGCCGGATCGCCCACGAACGGTTTCGGGTCGACCACGAGCCACGGTTCACGATCCGCCGCCAGGACGTTGCCGGCATGCAGGTCGGTGGCGAGCAGCACGTCGTCGGGCCCACCGCGTGCGAGTTCCTCCATCAGCCGCAGCCCTTCGCGCGTCAGGCCCGCGTCCGGCCACTGATCGGCGTCCGCCAGCGACGATTCGATCCAGTGACGCGCCATCACTGACAAGGGCCTGAAGGGGTGCGGTTCGCTGGGGCGGCGCCACATTCGATTGAGCAACTGCGCGATCACGACGTCTTGTTCGGGTTCCGGCCGAGTGCGCAGCAACGTTCCGGGCACGCACCGCTCGAGCAGCATTGCGTTGAGCGTCTCATCGGCATCGATCAGCTGCGCAGTCGGGTCGTCGTTCCAGAAGCGCATCCCCGCGATCTCCTGCTCAGCCTCCATATGCGGCATGCCGAGTTTCAGCACCACCGCACCGCCATCCGGCCGCACCGCGGGCGCAACCCACGCGCACATGCCGGTCTCGAACGGCGCATCAACGAGCTTCAGCGACCAACGCTGCTGAAGTTCGCGCACGGCAGCAGGCACCCCTGCGAGCCAAGCCATACGTTCGGGCCGTTCGCTGCACGTCTTGATCAGACTGGAAGGGAGCGGAAGTTCGTCGGCCAAGTCAGCGTACCTCGCGAGCCATCCGCCATCGATGCAGCAACACACCGGCGACGACGAACAACACCATACTGAACACGCCCTGATATCCGGGCGACGCGAACACCTCCACCCCCGACTCGACACGCACGAAGCCGCGCGCGACCAGCACATCGATCGACGCGTTGCCGATTGCGTGCGCGATCACTGCCGGCCATACCGAATTCGTCAGCAAGCGCAGTTCGCCGTAAACGATCGAAACGGCAACGAGGCTGGGAATCGCCAACGCGACGAACATCGCAAGGTTCAGGCTCGTCGCCGCATGCAGCGCCACGGGGTCGACGAGATACAGAAAGTATGGGACGTGCCAGCCGGCCCAGATCAGCCCCACGCCGACGTGCCCGACGTAGTCGTTCAGTCCAAGCGAGTGCATTTTCGGCGTCAGGTATCCGCGCCACGCGAATTCCTCGAAGACATTCTTCACGAGCGACGGCGCCAGGCCGATCGCGAACACGGTCAGCAACTGTTCCGCGCCAAAACCCGGGAACGTCACCCATCCGAGCAGACCGCCGAGCAACAGCACCAGCGCGGCACAAACCGGATTGACGAGCGCTGCTGCGCCCCATGCGAAGCCGTTGCCTCTGAAGGCCGGTGCGAGTCCAAAGTCCTTCCAGCCGTCACCCGCGAACGCGCGCAACAACAGTACGGTTACGAGCGGCGTCACCAGCCACAACAACAGGCCGAGTTGTTGCGACGACGGATCGGCGATGCGCGACTGCAACGCCGCGGCAATCCAGCCGACACTCCATACGACCACCGTGAACAGCATCAGATTTCGAAGCGTCCGGCGTCGATTCACGTCGTCCTGAACCTCCGCGTATCAGTCGATCGACGACTGAGACTTGATCGCCGCCGCGAACCTCGCGTGCGCCGCCGGGTCGACAGGCCGGTGCCTCACCTTCGTTCCGGCTGGATACTTGCCGAGATAGTTCTCGCCTTTCAGATCCTTCGACGGCCTGACGGGCCGCCGTTCGAATCCGCCGCCGCAGTTCGGGCAGACATTTCCAAGGACCGCATCGACGCACGTTACGCAGAACGTACATTCGAACGAGCAGATGCGCGCGTCGGCCGACTCCGGTGAAAGCGGGACGTTGCAGTGTTCGCAGGTTGGTCTGAGTTCGAGCATGATCCCCTCGACGCGACTGTCAGCCAGGCACGCGCTCGAACGCGGGTATGCCGGCAGGTACGTGATGGAACACCTGCTTGTCGATCGTGAAGATCGCCATCTGCGGCATGCCGAACAACGACGGATCGTCGAGTGTCCCCACCTTGACGATGGCCGCGCCAGGCAAACCCGCGGATCGCGTCGTCAGATGCGTGCCGCACTCGGCACAGAATTCGCGCGTGACGGCGTTCGGCAGGTCTTTGCGCTTAAACGCTTTCGGCGCGCCTTTTGTGTATTTGAATCCCGACTCCGGCATCGCCATGATGACGTTCGGACTCCCGCCGGTGAGGTACTGACACTCGCGGCAATGACACTGGCCTTTGAACATCGGCTCGCCCTCGGACTGATAGCGCACCGCTTTGCAATAACAACCGCCTTCGAATTTCATAACTGTCTCTCCGTCTGATGCTTGCTCCGCTCGTGCCGATGATCGCACACTCTCCCGCATGCGAGTTGCCACCTGGAACATCAACGGACTACGTGCCCGTCTCGACTATCTGCGCTTCTGGCTGCAGTCGCGCAAGCCCGACATCGTCGGGTTGCAGGAACTGAAGATCACCGACGACGAGTTCCCAACCGAGTTCTTCACCGAGCTCGGCTATCACGTCGCAACGTACGGGCAGAAAGCGTGGAACGGCGTCGCGGTGCTCAGCTTGCGACCCGCCGAAGTGCTCGAGCGCGGGTTGCCTGGCGAGGAAGAATTCGGCTCGCGGCTGTTGCGCGTGAAGGTCGACGACATGCAGTTCACCACCGTCTACTGTCCGAACGGCAAAGACCTCGGTCACGATGACTTCCCGAAAAAGCTCGCGTGGTTCGACTCGCTACTGCGTTATTGGGCGACGCAGGATCGAAACGCGCCTGCGGTGCTGTGTGGGGATTTTAATGTTGTACCCGCAGCGATCGACAGCTGGCTTACCGGCGCCGACGACGATCTGATTTTCCACACGAAAGCCGAACGCGACCGGTTCGCTGCGTTGCTCGACCTTGGTCTGACCGATCTGTATCGGCAGCGTTACCCCGACAAAAAAGCGTTCTCGTGGTGGGACTACCGCGGCGGCGCGTTCCATCGCGGCCAGGGATTGCGCATCGATCTGGTGCTCGGCACCGCCGCTGTTGCGCAGCGCGTCAAAGAAGTGGAGATCGACCGCGATTTCCGCAAGAAGGTCGAAGGCTTCATCGCGTCCGACCACGCACCGGTGTTCGCCGACCTCGACTAACCGCCGCGGGCGCCGGCGTTCGGATCGTGATATTTGCCCTTGCCCATCACCTTGTCGCTGCGGTGTGTTTTATCGAGCGCGGCAATTGGATCGGCGTCCGCCGGCAGATTCGTGACCTTCGTGCGCGCCTCGATGCGGTCGTTTTCAAACGATAGCGCCTGCGCCGACAGATACCCACCCGTTCCGGCGGAACGAATGATCACGATGAGTTCATCCTGCTTGTCGCCGTCGATGTCGGCCAGGCGGATGTCTTCGATCATCCCGTCGCGCTCGAGCAAAACACCCGATTCGTAGAGGGTCGTGTCGTCGCCCGCCTGCGCGGCATTCGGCGCATACAGACGCACGCTGTAGCTGCCCATCGAGCGCGCTTCGAAATCGCCTTCCGCGACGATGATGGTTTGTTTCGCCGACACGGCGATCTTCTTCACGTAGCGCACGCTCGTCTCGGACGGTTCGGCCGCCGCTGCGCAATCCACTGCAAGCACCGCGATCAACGCACACATACAACTTCGGATCATCGATCTCTACTCCTGCTGATTGTCGTCATCATCGCGCAATTCGTCCTCGGTCGGCCGTTCGAACTACGACGCCCACAGATCGAGATACTGCTGTTCGATCGGAAACGTTCCCTGCGGCAGGTTCGCATTGCGCGCGGAGATGCGTCGCCATTGCTCATCGCGCGTCACATCGAGAAGGCACACGACGGTACGCGCACCCAATTCTTTGGCGCGCGCCCGATAATCGTCTCGCTCTGCGCGACTCCACACGCCCCAATCGACGACCACATCGACACCGCGGCGCAACGCCGCCGCCGCGACTTGCCACTGCAATGCTTCAACCGCGGTGCGGTGTTCGCTCGGCGCGCCTTTCATCACCGCCGGTGCGGATCCGGGCAGACCACACGTGAGGAACAGCGTTGCCGTTCAGATCAGCGCCAGGCCGTCGCCGGTTCGAACAGGGATGTCACGTCGCACGCGCGCGCTTGCGTTCTTCCCGTTGC
>JANLUG010000690.1:0-2380 GCA_031363335.1 Gammaproteobacteria bacterium | reverse complement strand
GCTCGACCTCGACCCGATGCGCTACTACTACACCGTTTCTCCTTTCGATACCGACGGCGTCGAACAGGAAACGGGTACGCCGTTGGCGGTGGACGTCACGCGCGTGATCACGGAAGAGCTCGCCGTGGCGCGAGGGCTCGTATCGAGCGACGCGAAGCTCGCACCGGGAGACGTCGTGCGTCTCGCGCTACATCCCTTCGGTACCGACTATCTCGGCCGCGATCTGCTGGCACGGTTGATGTACGGTGCTCGCGTATCGTTGTTCATCGGCATCGTGGCACCGTTCTTCTTCGTGCTGATCGGCATCCTCTACGGCAGCACTGCGGGCTTTCTCGGCGGACGCGTCGATTCGATTTTGATGCGGTTTGCCGATTTCGTGATCGCGCTGCCGTTCCTGCTGTTCATGATCCTGTTCAAAATCGCATTCGGCATCGGGCCAGGCGAAAGCGGCATCGTGCCGCTGTTGGTCGCGCTGGTCGTGCTCAGTTGGCCGGGTACTGCACGGCTCGTGCGCGGACAGATCCTGCAGATCCGCGAAGAGGCGTACATCGCCGCATCGCGGTTGCTCGGCGCGAAAACGCGCTATCTGATTCTGCGGCACATGATCCCGAATACGCTCGGCGTCATCCTGGTCACCCTCACGTTCGCAGTACCGAGCGCGATCTTCACCGAGGCATTCCTGTCGTTCATCGGCATGGGTGTGGCGCCGCCGACGCCTTCGTGGGGCAGCATGTGCAACGACGGCCTCAAAACCATGCTGACGCATCCGCACGAACTGATATTCCCGGCGCTGTTCATTTCAATCACGGTGCTCGCGTTCAATCTGCTCGGCGATGGGTTGCGCGACGCGCTCGACGCACGGATGAGGAGCCGCGAATGAGCGCGCCATTGCTCGAAGTTGTGGACCTGCACGTCGAATTCGATACGTACGGCGGCACCGTTCACGCCGTTCGCGGCGCGAGCTTCACCGTCGAGGCAGGCGAAACGCTGGCGATCGTCGGCGAGTCGGGTTGCGGAAAATCAGTGACGGTGCAGAGCATCATGGGGCTGATCCCGATGCCGCCCGGCCGCATCACCGGCGGTCATGCGCGCTTGCGCGGTAACGACATTCTGCGCAGCAAGCAGATCGACGGTATCGACATCCGCGGCGCCGAAGTCGGCATGATCTTTCAGGATCCGATGACGTCGCTGAATCCGACGATGACCATCGGCGACCAGATCGCGGAAACGCTGATCGTGCATCGCGGCTTCAGTAAGAAGGCGGCTGCGGACCGCGCCGTGGAATTGCTGACGGCGACGCGCATTCCCGACGCCGCGAAGCGCGCCCGACAGTATCCGTTCGAGTTCTCCGGAGGAATGCTGCAGCGCTCGATGATTGCGATGGCCATCGCGTGCGAACCGGCCATTCTGATCGCCGACGAACCCACGACGGCGCTCGACGTCACGATCCAGGCACAAATTCTCGATCTGATGCAGGAAATCCAGCGCCAGAACGGCATGGCGATCATTCTGATCACGCACGATCTCGGCGTGGTCGCGCGCATGGCCGATCGCGTCAACGTGATGTATGCCGGGGAGATCGTCGAACACGGTACGGCGCACGATATCTTCTATCGCTCGGCGCACCCTTATACGCTCGGCTTACGCGACGCGATGCCTACAAACAGTTCCAATAGGGCGCATCGGTTGCAACCGATCGACGGCAGTCCGCCCGACCTGTTCGCGCCGCCGGCCGGGTGCGCTTACTTCGCGCGCTGCCCACACGCGATGCAGATATGTCACACCGAACGGCCGCCTTCGTTCGCGCTCGACAACCATCACGCATCCCGTTGCTGGCTGCACCACGAGGCCGCGCACCGTACCGTGGACCGGCTTCACCTCGTGTCGCACCCTGTTGTAACGACGCCACAACCATGAGCGTGTTGATCGCAGCCGACAAATTGACGAAGCACTTTCCGATCGGTGGGAATCAGATCGTGCACGCGCTCGATGAAGTTTCACTCGCCATCGAAGAACGCGAAGTGGTCGGTCTCGTCGGTGAGAGCGGCTCCGGCAAATCGACGTTCGGCAAGGCGCTGGTCGGATTGCACGAAAAGACGCGCGGAACAGTCACGTATCGCGGCGAAGTATTGCCACAGAAGTATTCCCCGCCCGAATTCCAGCACTACGCCAAACGGATACAGATGATCTTTCAGGATCCGTATTCATCCCTGAACCCGCGCATGACGGTCGGCGAGATCGTCGGTGAAGGATTGAAACTGCACAGCAGGATCACTACCGCCGCGGTACGTGAGCGCGTCGCCGAGTGGTTGCGCCGCGTCGGTCTGGAACCGGATCATATGTCGCGCTATCCCCACGAATTCTCCGGCGGACAGCGCCA
>JANLUG010000682.1:0-2904 GCA_031363335.1 Gammaproteobacteria bacterium | reverse complement strand
GCGCGCAGGCCGATGCGCAGGCCGCGTCGGCCCGCGACCTTCGCACCCGCGAGGAACGCATGACGATCCGCGCGCCCTACGCGGGGTTGGTCATCGAACGTAATGTGCGCGTCGGCGATATGGGCGGCGGCGGCAGTGCGTGGTTCCGCATCGCGAAAGACGGCCAGATCGAGCTCAGCGCCGATGTTTCCGAAAACGCGTTGTCGCGGCTGAAAGTGGGTTCCACGGCAAAGGTCACCCTGGCGGATGGAACCGAAGTCGACGGAACGGTGCGTCTCGTCAGCCCGCGGGTCGATGCAGGTACGAAGTTGGGCAAGGTGCGCATCGAACTGCCCGTCACGGAATCGATCCGTGCGGGTGGCTTTGCGCGGGCCAGCTTCACCGGCGTATCGGTCGCGAGCGTGACCGTCCCCGAGACCGCGGTTCTTTATGACGCCGATGGCGCGGCGGTGATGCTGGTCGGAGCCGACAACACGATCAGTCGTGAGGCCGTCGTTACCGGTCAACGCGGCGGCGGCTTTGTGGAGTTAGTCAGTGGGCCGCCCGTCGGCTCCCGGGTGATCGCAAAGGCCGCGGCAATGCTGGTGGCCGGCGACAAGATCGTGCCGGTCGCGATACCCGAAGGGGTCGCTGCGCAATGACCGACGACACCGAGTTTCGCCTTTCAGCCTGGGGAATCAGGAACCCGATCCCGGTCACGGTGTTGTTCATCGCGCTCGTCGTGATGGGCCTGTTCGCCTACTTCAAGTTACCGGTCAAGAACTTCCCCAACGTGGAGTTCCCCGCCGTCGCGGTGAGCGTGACGCGCAACGGTGCGGCGCCGGCCGAAATGGAAAGCCAGATCACCCGGCAGGTCGAGAACTCGATGGCGGGGCTCGCGAACGTTCAGAACATCGCCTCGACGATCACGCAGGGTTCCTCCACGACCGTGGTCCAGTTCTACCTGGGAACAGACCTGCAGAAGGCGCTGGACGACGTCCGCACGCGCACCGATCAGGCCCGCGCCGACCTGCCGCGCGATGTCGATCCACCGCTGGTCCGGCGCCTCGAGGTCGATGACCAGCCGATCATCACTTATGCCGTTTCAGCGCCGGCCCTGTCGACGCAGGAACTGTCGTGGTTCATCGAAGACAGCATCGCCCGCGCGCTGCAGGCCGCACCCGGCGTTGCGCAGGTTAGGCGTATGGGCGGTGTGGATCGCGAGATCAACGTCATCGTGGATCCCGACCGAATGGCGGCGCAGGGATTGACCGCCGACAACGTGAGCCAGGCGTTGGCGGTCGCGAGTCTGGATGCGCCCGGTGGGCGCGTCACGGTAGGCGGCCGCGAACAGACATTGCGCATTCTTGGTGCCGCCGTGACGGTCGAGCAGATTCGCAACATCACCATCCCGACGGGTGGCGGGCGTTCGGTGCGGCTCTCCGATGTGGCGGATGTAGGTGACGGCTCTGCAGAGGTGCGCTCGTTCGCGCTGCTCAACGGTCAGCCGGTGGTCGGATTCCAGGTCAGCAAGGTCAAAGACGCCAGCGAAATCACTACTGAAAACGGCGTCTCCGCAGCCATCGAGAAGTTGCTGAAAACGCATGAAGGCGTAACGATCACCAAGATCCTGTCGCGTGTGGACCAGACTCGCGCCGGCTTCATCGCCACCTGGCACACGTTGCTCGAGGGCATGCTGCTGGCGGCGCTGGTCGTGTTCATTTTTCTGCGCGACTGGCGCTCGACGCTGATCACCGCCATCGCGATGCCGGTCTCGCTGATCCCGACCTTCTTCTTCATGAGCCTGCTGGGGTTCAGCCTGAACATGGTGACGCTGCTGGGGCTCACGCTCGTCATCGGCATCCTCGTCGATGATGCGATCGTCGAGATCGAGAACATCGAGAAGCGCGTCTATCGCGGTTTGCGTCCTTATGAGGCAGCCATTCAGGGCGCCGATCAGATTGCCCTTGCAGTCGTCGCGACGACGTTCGCCATTGCCGCCACGTTCTTTCCGGTGGTGTTCATGCCGGGAATTCCAGGGCAGTTCTTCCGCGAGTTCGGTGTGACGGTGACCGTTGCCGTGCTGTTCTCGCTACTGGTGGCGCGCCTGCTGACGCCGCTGATGGCAGCTTATTTCCTCGTACCGAAACCGGCCAAAAAACGTTCGGAGCTTCCGGCGCTGTATCGGCGCGCGCTGACGTGGGCGCTGGATCATCGGTGGGCGTCGGTCATTCTGGCCACGGTCCTGTTCTTCCTCTCCATAGCGCTGGTGGTGCCGTTGCCTAAGGGCGTTCAGCCCGAGGGAAATCCCAATTTTCTGAGCGTCGCCATCGAGGCGCCGCCCGGTTCGACAATCGCCGACATGCGCGCCGTCGTCAGCCAGGTTCACGATCTGCTGGCGGCCCAGCCGGAGGCCGAGTCGGTCTTCGCTCAAGTAGGAAACGGTGGCGCCAG
This sequence comes from Gammaproteobacteria bacterium, assembly GCA_031363335.1. GTDB lineage: Bacteria > Pseudomonadota > Gammaproteobacteria > Pseudomonadales > Azotimanducaceae > DATJGR01. The sequence goes on along the minus strand of JANLUG010000682.1, from coordinate 471 downwards.
CGGAGGCCCAGGCGGCTTCACTTCCAGTGCCGGGGTCACCAAGGGAACCGTCACGTTGATCCTTAAGGAGCGCCGTGATTCCCGCGTCAACGCGATCCGCGACCGGATCAGGCCGAAGTTGGCGGAGATACCCGATGCGCGGTTGACGTTCGACAACGCCGAATTCGGCTCAGCCGGCATCAACATCATCCTGACCAGCGAGACCGGCGAAGGTCTGGAAGCAGCGGGCCTGGCGTTGCAGCGTCAGATGCGCTCCATACCCGGCATCGTCGATTCGCGCCCAACCACGCCGCCCAGCGGTCCCGAAATCGTCGTGCGGCCGAAGGCTGACGAGGCTGCGCGTCTCGGTGTCTCTGTTGCAACCATCGCGGCGGCTGCTCGCATCGCCACCGTCGGCGACATCGACGCCAACGTCGCCAAATTGAACGAGGGCGAACGGCGCATCCCCATCCGCGTGCGGTTGCCGCAAAA
>JANLUG010000676.1:0-1357 GCA_031363335.1 Gammaproteobacteria bacterium | reverse complement strand
ACGACGGCCGTCGCGGCCCCCCGCGGATCGCATGGAGACGCCGGCGCTCGTCTCGGCACGTGCGCTGAACGGGGCGACCAGCAGGCGGCCGTGGCCGTTCTGCAGATAGTCGATATAGACCTTCTGCTCGCGGCGCCGAACGCTGCGCGCGATCGTCGCGATGTCGGGGCATCGATCGACGATGATGCGGGCCAGCAGGTGCGCGAATGTGCGCGAGAGTTCGTGGGTGAGTTGCTGCGCCATCGGGATCAGCACGTGCAGCCCGGAGGCGCCGCTGGTCTTCAGGTACGCGGGCAATTCGAGTTCGAACGCGAGATCGCGGATCGCGCGCGCAACCGCGATGACCGACGCGAACGGTGCGTCCTTCGGGTCGAGATCGAGCACGCACCAGTCGGGATGCGCGAGATCGCTGACGCGGCTGTGCCACGTATGGATCGGAATCGTGCCGAGATTGATCAGATAGCGCAGCGATGCCGCATCGTCGACGATGAAGTAGTGCACTTCGCGCTCGGCGCCTTCGCTCCACAGCACTTCCCGACGGATCCACTCCGGCACGAACTCGGGCGCATCGCGTTGATAGAACGACTTGCCGTGGATACCGTCTGGAAAGCGGGTCAGTACGAGCGGCCGGTCCTGCAGGTACGGCAGCATCCACGGTGAGATCGCATCGTAGTAGTCGACGAGATCGCCCTTGGTGAGCTCGAGCTCGGGGAAAAAAACCTTGTCGCGATGGCTGACGTCGACACGCCGCTCGCCTGCGTTGACCTGCGGCGCAGGTGTGGGTTCGTCGAACGTGCCCGTGCATTCTTCCGGTCGCTTGTCGGTTCGCATTCGCACGAATACCGGCTGGCGCAGATGCCCCGCCGTGGTGTATTCGCGAAACGCGACCTCGCAGATGAGTTCGGGTTTCACCCAATGGCCGCCGTCGTCGTTGAGCGGCTCACCGGGCGGCAGTTCGTGCAACTGCTTGTCGAGTTGTTTGCGTTGCGCGCCGCCGAGTCCCGACCCGACTCGGCCGACCGGCGCAAGCGCTCCGCTGCGGTATTCCGCGAGGATCAATGCGCCGACGTCGTTGGGATTCGATCGCACCGGCATCCAGCCGACCACGACAAAATCGCCGGTGCGTCGTGTGCGCACCTTGATCCAGTCGGCAGAGCGGCCGCTCTGATACCGACTCGCGGCGCGCTTGCCGACGACGCCTTCGATGCCGAGGCGTTGCGCCGCCGCGAACGCCGCGCGGCCTTGTTCGTCGATGTGCTGCGAGTAGCGCACGGGACCGACCGTCGGGAGCATGCGTTCGAGCAACTCCTTGCGCTGTACCAATTCGAGTCCGCGCAGATCGTGGTTGAGTGCTTCG
>JANLUG010000664.1:0-1420 GCA_031363335.1 Gammaproteobacteria bacterium | reverse complement strand
CCGACGGCCTCGAACACGACGAGCGGGCGGAGTCCGTCGATACGCCGCCACGCGTCGACCACCGGCTCCTCGCGCGGATCGACGACCTCGTGCGCACCGACCTGGGTTGCCAGGGCCCGCCGGACCGGCAAGAAGTCGCCGGCGCAAGCGCACCTCGCAGCGCTTTCCGCAGGCGGCCTCACGCCCGTGACGCATGTGCTCTCCGTCGGTTACGCCAGCATCGCGGAGATGGAAACGTTTCTGGACAGCACTACGAACGACGCCGACCGGGCGAAGCTGCTCGCGGATTTGCGAAAGGTTTCAACGCACGTGGGAGCCGACCTCAGCCGTACATTGAAGACGTGGGGCACCGCTTCGATGAAGTCTCTGGCGAAGCCCTGATCTCGCTCGGAACGAACCCGTCGTCGTTACGGGTTCGTTCCTCGATTGGCTCGAGTCGAGTGCGTTGCCACTCCTTTGAAGGTCTTGAAGCGCTGGCTATAGTCCAACTCTCGACACGGAGATTGCGCATGACCACCGGTACCTGTTTGTGCGGCAACATCCGGTTCCGCCTCGACGGTCCGTTCCAGATGATGATGCACTGCCACTGTTCGCGCTGCCGCAAACACCACGGCAGTGCGTTCGCAACGTTCGTCGGCGCGCCGGCGAAAGGTTTCGAGTGGCTCGCAGGTGCGAACGAGATCGCAACGTGGGCTGCGCCGAACGGATATCCGCGCCATTTTTGCCCGACCTGCGGTTCGGTCGTTCCGGCGCCAGACGACTCGAGTGAGTTGCGTTTCGTCCCCGCCGGCAACCTCGTCGACGACTGCGGAGTGAAGCCCGAGATGCACATCTTCGCCGGATCAAAAGCACCCTGGTACGAGATCACCGATTCGATCACTCAGTTCGCTGCCGTCCCGGATGGCTTCCCCGACGCCAACATCGCCAACGAGGTGCGCAAGCCGACCTCACCGACCGCCGTCGGCGGCAGCTGCCTGTGCGACGCGGTCCGCTTCGAGTTCGAAGGTGATCCGCTGCTGATGGTGAACTGCCATTGCTCGAGATGCCGGCGCGGCCGCAGCGCGGCACACGCAAGCAACGTCTTCGTCGGCTTCGAGCAGTTCAGGTGGACGCGCGGCGAGCGCCACGTGAAAGTTTTCGATCTGCCCGGCGCGGAGCGCTTCGGCACGAACTTCTGCGAGATCTGCGGCAGCGATGTGCCGCGTCACTCGCCGAAGATCGGCCGCATGAACATTCCCGGCGGTTGCCTCGACACCGATCCACGCATCCGCCCCGGCTATCACATCTTCGTCGGCTCGAAAGCGCCGTGGTGTGACATCACCGACGCACTACCGCAGTTCCAGACGACTGCTCAGTAGCGGATTCAAGGTGCCCCGAGCTCAGAACCCATTGCAGGTCCGTCTCTACCCGCAATGGGTTC
>JANLUG010000648.1:0-10660 GCA_031363335.1 Gammaproteobacteria bacterium | reverse complement strand
GATTACGACCGCGAGAAGCTGCAGGAACGTCTGGCAAAACTCGCCGGTGGCGTTGCGGTAATCAAAGTCGGCGCGCCGACCGAAGTCGAAATGAAGGAAAAGAAAGCACGCGTGGAAGATGCGTTGCATTCGACGCGCGCTGCCGTTGAGGAGGGTGTGGTTGCAGGCGGCGGGGTTGCTTTGATCCGTGCGCTGCAGGCGATCCAAGGCCTGAAAGGCGACAACGAAGATCAGAACGTCGGTATCGGCATTGCGTTGCGCGCGATGACGGCACCGTTGCGTCAGATCGCCGCGAATGCGGGCGACGAAGGTTCAGTCGTGCTCGACAAAGTTCGCAATCTGAAAGGCAACAAGGGCTACAACGCTGCGACCGGTGAGTATGGCGACATGTTGGAAATGGGAATTCTCGATCCCGCCAAAGTGACGCGTACTGCGCTGCAAGCCGCGGCCTCTGTTGCGGGTTTGATGATCACCACCGAAGCGATGGTTGCTGATCTGCCTGATGACAAGGAAGCAGGCGGCATGCCGGGCGGCGGTATGGGCGGCATGGGTGGTATGGGCGGCATGGACGGCATGATGTAGTCGAGCCGTAACTTCCGCGCAAGACCGCGTTAGAAAAGAAGCCCCGCTGACTGCGGGGCTTCTGTTTTCCGGCAGCCTTGGAACCTTTTGGATCAGCGCGCTATGATCCCGCGCGAACAACGGTTCCTCTAGGTCGCGCGCAAGCAACACCTCGTCGAACATCAGTACTGACACTTTCGGAGGGGGCTTCGCATGGACAACATGGGTTTTGTGCTGGACTACCTGGCACGCTGGGGACACTTCCTGTTCGGCATCGCGTGGATTGGTTTGTTGTATTACTTCAACTTCATTCAAGGCGAATACTTCAAAGAAGCCGATGCGAGCGCGCGTGTCGATGTGTTCTCGAAGTTGGTGCCGCGCGCGATGTGGTACTTCCGTTGGGCCGCGGCGTTCACATTCCTCACCGGCGTCTACATGTTGGCTTACCGCCATCCGGGTTGGACGCTCGACATCACCGTCGGCGCCACACTCGGCACACTGATGTTCCTTAACGTGTGGCTGATCATCTGGCCGAACCAGAAGATCATGATTGCGTCCAACCAACAGATCAAAGGGGGCGGCCAGGCGTTGCCCGAAGCGGCCGCAGCCGCGCCGAAGGCGGGCCTCGCATCGCGGACCAATGTGCTGTTCTCGATACCGATGTTGTTCTTCATGGGTGCCAGCGCCCACTTTGCACATGGTGGCCTGACCGCCGACAAGCAACTCGCGTTGATCGTCGCGCTCGTGATCATCGCTGCCCTCGAGCTCAACGCAATCTTCGGTAAGCAAGGCCCATTGGTGACTGTGCGCGGCGTCATCGTCAGCGGTCTGGCGCTGACTGTCGTGCTGTGGGCTGTTGTCCAGCTGCTCTAACCACGTCGCATTTCGACTCACGGGGCTTCGCGGATACCTGCGAAGCCCTATTCCGCTTGGTTCGGGGTGGCTAAACTGCCCGGGCGAAATTCACAGGACGCTTCGATGCCCGAGCCGCGCGCGAATCCGGCCCCCAAGATTGCAGCCGATCCCAACGACGTTGCGGGGTATCGCCGCAGCGGCGGCAAAGTTCGCAATGAGGGCGGCGGGTCGGGGCTCGGTTCGAATCTGCTCTTCGCGGTACTCATCGGCGGTCTCGCTGCGGCCGGTTGGTTCATCACTACGCAGCATCAGCAGCTCGTCAAGGCCGAGACCGCGTTGACCCAGGCTGACCACCGCCTGGCGGTGCTCGAAGAGCGCCTGCAGGTCACCGATCAGGTGATGAGCGAGTCCGGCACCGAGGTGCAGAGCAAGCTGGGCCAGTGGGAATCGGAGATCCGCAAGCTGTGGGATGCGAGCAAGCGCGACAAGCAGATGCTTGCGGACGATCAAACGAAGCTAAAGGAACACGACGGCAGCATCGAGGGGATGCAGACGGCGATCAAGGATTTGAAGAGCAGCGACTCTCGCCAGGAACAGGCGCTGGCGCAGCAGTCCGCAATCGCTCAGCAGCTCGCGAGCGTCGATCAGCAGGTCAAGCTACTGGTGGCGCAGCAGCGGCAACTCACCGATCAGGTCAACGCCGCCCGGCAAAGTGTCAGTGGAATCGAGACCGGGCTCACGAAACGGGTGGTCGCCAACGAGAAAGCAATTGAAGCCATCGACGCAAATCGCCTGCAGGTGAACGCGCGACTGGTCGAACTGCAGACTCGCGTCGACAGCGTCGCCGGGGCCAAAACACCCTGATTCGGGGCTGCTGCGCGATCCGAAAACTGTGATCGGTTACCTGCTCGGGCTTTGATCGAAGTCCATACTATCGTCAGGGTTCGGGTAGTGACGGGGTCTTCATGGATGGTGCCGACACGCCACTTCTGGTGTATCAGTCGACTCACGATCATTCGCTGCTGCACGTAGCGCGCCAGTCAGGATGGCAAGTCGAGTGCATCGATGTCGCCGATCGCGCCGGAGTTGTGATCGCTGCGGCTTGTATTGCTTGTTCCGATGCCGAAGTCCGGATGTTGCGTAAGCTATGTCCGGATGCGGTCTGTATTGGGACATCCACGGGTTTCGGCGGTGTCGATGTCGTGATTCCGGCCGATGCCACGACCGGCAGCTTAATGAGTTTGTTGGGCCACGCGCATCGCGTTGCGGAATTGCATCGTGTCGCGCGCCGCGACGAAATCGAATCGGCAGCACGCCGCAAACGTACGCACCAGCTTGCCGACATCGGTATCGCGCTGTCTGCGCAACGCGACCCCGTAAAACTGCTGGAAACGCTCCTCACGCAGGCGCGGCAGCTCGCTGATTGCGACGCCGGTTCGTTGTATCTCATCGAAGAAAGCAACGGTGTGCGCAGTCTGCATTTCAAGCTCGCGCAGAACGACACCGCGAACGTGCCGTTCAAGGAAGCACGCTTGCCGCTGACGACCGACTCCCTTTCAGGCTATGTCGCGCTCACCGGTAACGAACTGGACATTGCCGACGCGTACGAGATCGAAGCCTCGGAGCCGTACGCGTTCAATCGCTCGTTCGACGAACAAGTCGGCTATCGAACCCGCTCGTTGCTGGTTCTGCCGATGTGCGATCACAAGGCCCGTGTCATCGGCGTACTGCAGTTCATCAATCGACGCATCCGCACGGGCGACAGCGTGGCGTTCGTGCCGTTCGACGCAGAAGTGACTGACCTGTTGCGTGCCGTGGCGAGCCAAGCTGCGGTTGCGATTCAGAAGAACGACCTGCTTCGCCAGATCAGTCAACTGTTCGAGAGCTTCGTGCAGGCGTCGGTCAAGGCCATCGAGCAACGCGATCCATCGACCAGCGGTCACTCATTCCGCGTCGCCGAAACCACAACCGCTTTGTTGGCCGCTCTGCCGAAGTCCGGCATCGCGAGGTTTCGCGATCTGACCGTCAGCGCGGAACACTTGACGGAAGTTCGCTATGCCGCGTTGCTGCACGACTTCGGCAAGGTCGGCGTGCGCGAGAACGTTCTGGTCAAGGCCAACAAGCTGACGGAAGAGCGACTCGAGGTGATCCGCTACCGGTTCGAGTTGCAGAAGGAACGCTTGCGTCGCGCGGCGGTAGAGCGGGAACTCGTCGTTCTACACGCGGATCCTGTCGAATTCGAGCTGGCTCGGCGCCGAATCAAACAGGATTTGAGCAGAGATCTATCGCGCCTCGATGACTACTTCACGGCGATCACGCTGGCCAACAACCCCAACGTACTCGCTGAGGGGGAGTTTGGTCATCTCGAAGTGATTCGTCAGATGGAGTTCGGAGAGTTCGATGGCACCACGGGCCATCTGATCACCGACCATGATCTGATGGCGCTGTCGGTGCGCCGTGGCAGTCTGACGCCGCACGAACGTCGGGAAATCGAAGCGCACGTCAGTCACACGCGTGAGTTCCTGGCCGTGTTGCCGTGGCCTCCGGAACTGTCGAGGGTGCCGCTCATCGCCGGTGCGCACCACGAGAAGCTCGATGGTAGCGGCTACCCCGATGGACGTCGGGGCGACGAGATTCCGTTGCCGAGCAGGGTGATGACAGTGTGCGACATCTTCGATGCGCTCACGTCGATGGATCGCCCCTACAAGCCTGCAGTTTCGGTGGACACGGCGTTCCGCATCCTCAGCGAAGAGGCAGCCGCGGGCCTCATCGATCGCGACATCGTCGGTGTCTTCATCGAGAGCGGCAGCTATCTGAAGGGCCGCTTTTCGGGTGGTGGCGCACACGCGAGCGCGCGCCACACTCACGTCGTCAGAACGACGCACTAATCCGGATCAGCGCCAGTCCTGCAGCACATCCACCGGGATTGGCCGACCGTTCACGTCGAGTACGACACCCGTTTCGGTGATTTCCCTGATACGCACGCCGGGCTTGATCGTGTCGCCTTCTACGAATCGTTTGCCGTTCATCGTGACGGCGCGCATCGAAGGATCGGTGGCATAGACGTGAGTTGAGAACGAGACGTCGGCGCTGCTGGCGTCGCTTTGCCCCGTAGCGCTGGGTTCGTTCGCGATCGTTGGCGCGGGCGGCGGCGCAACCGAGAGGGGACTCTCGACGGGCTGCATTGTCGCGTCAGGAACAGCCATCGTGCTATCGCTTGCTCGCGCGGTTGGCGGCGCCGGAACCGGTGCTGCCGCTTCGGCAATTGGCGCGGGCGCATTCGATGCGGTCTTGGGCCAGTAGAACCACCCGGCAAGCAGCCCCGCGTTCACGACCAGCACGGCGACCAGCACCCAACCGACCACGCCCGATCTGAACGGGGTCTGGGGCGGTGTCAGAAGAGTTGGCACCACGCCACGGCTTCGCTCGGCCTCCGATTTCTTCAACGCGTCGAGGATGTACGACACGTCAGGCGCCCGCGCTCAACCGAGGCGTTGCGTCCGGCTCCGTCACGCGCATCTCGATCCATGTCATTGGCCCCGCAACACCGTCCGGAACCATCCCGTTCTCACGTTGGAATCGGATCAATGCCGTCTGCAACGCGTCGTCGAAACGGGCAGGATCCGCCGCGCGAAGATCGATGTGCAGCGCGGCTGCAAGGTGCTGTCGCAGCCACGCCACCGAAGGACCCTCGTCGCCGAGCTTCAGGTTGCCCCGGTAGTCCGGTGGCATCTGCCAGAGAACGATATAGCTTCCGTACCAGTGGCTACTCAGTTCGGCTGCATTCGCCTCGACCATCTGATCGCCGAGTTTCATCCTGAGCACGCCGTCGTGATGACTGAGAACGGCGGCGTAATACGGTTCCGCGCTGTCATCCCAGAGTTCGACGACGACGGGATGGTCAAACCGTTCGATGTCGCGCCACGTACCGCTCAGTTTGAGGCATTGCAGCCCGGCTTCGGGTGCCTGATTGCACGGCACGTCGCCCAGCTGGAGTGGTGTTCCCCAACGATCGAAGACCGCCGCGTAGGCGGCGCGCTGCAGTTCGGACGAGGGCCTGCCTGCGGGACGCGCAAGCCGATCGATCGTGGCGGTTTCTTGCGGCGGCGCAGAGGCCTCCGGAGTTGCTTGGGCAGCTGCGGTATTCGTGGCTTGCGTTGGTGGTGTGTCAGGTGGCACGGAGATCGGTTGCGGCGCGGCGACATCAGTGGCACTCGAGGATGGTGCGGCTGCCGTCTCCAATACCTTTGCGGGCACCTCGCTGATGTCGGTTTGCATCGAGCGCCATTGCGGATTGCGATCCCACAACGCCCATGCGCCGCCCACCACCAGCGCCGACGCGGCAACGGCACCAATCCACAGATGTGGTCGCAACCACGCCTGCTGCCCGAATGCTTCACGCGCGGCCTTTCGGACGATTCGCGCGGTGACCCTGGGGCGACCTTCGACATAGGCGCCCAACAATGCCCGATCCGCGATGACGTTTATCAGCCGCGGGATCCCTTGGCTCAACCGAAACGCTTCATGCGCCGCACCTCGTGTGAAGAGATGCGGATTGCCGCCGGCGAGTGACAAACGATGTGAGATGTATGCGCGCGCGTCGTCGCGCGTCAGCGCGGCCAGGTGATACCGCGCGGTGACCCGTTGCACGAGTTGGCGCATTTCCCTTCGATCGAGCATCTCGGCGAGCTCTGGCTGACCCAGAAGAATGATCCGCACCAGCTTGCGCTCGTTGGTCTCCAGATTGGTCAGAAGGCGGATCTGCTCGAGTACCGCAGGCGACAGGTTCTGTGCTTCGTCGATGATGACGACCGTGCTTCGACCCAATGCATGCGTACGCAGTAAATGCTTGTTGAGACGATCGATCAGATGCTTATTGGTGGTGGCGACATCGCTGCGCTCCGGAATCCCGAGCTCTTCACACAGCGTTTCGAGCAACTCGTTCACTGTGAGGCGTGGGTTCAACACGAACGCGACGTCGAGGTCGTCAGGCACGTCGTCGATCAGACTCCTGATCAGGGTCGTTTTGCCGGTGCCGACCTCGCCGGTGATCAGTACGAAGCCGCCGTCGGTGCGCAATCCGTACATCAGGTGCGCCAGCGCTTCCCGATGTCTTTCGCTCAGATAGAGGAAGGCCGGATCCGGCGCGATCGAGAACGGCTTCTGTTTAAAACGGTAGTAGTCATCGTACATTGATCTGGCCGGGTCCTGCTTCAGTTCGCTTTGCGCAGCTCGTCGATGCGCTGGTCTTTCCGCGTCCACAGCGTATCGACCCAGGCATGGAGCGTTTCGCGTACCGTGGCCGGCAACTCCTCGTGCACCTCGAACAGTTCGGTCGGTACGGGCCTGCTCGCTATTTCAACACGCACGTCGCGGCATTGTCCCGAGATGAACTCCCAAAACGACGGTGCGCCATTCGGATAAACGATTGTGACGTCGAGCACCTGATGGATCCGCTCGCCGAGTGCCGCCACGACGTAACCGAACCCGCCTGTCTTCGGCATCAGCAGATTGCGGTACTTCGATTGTTGATACGTATGCTTTTCCGGCGTGAATCGGGTCCCTTCCATGAAATTCAGAACGCTGGTCGGCGTCTGTTTGAAGAACTCGCTGGCGCGCTGCGTGGCCTCCTGATCGTGCCGACGCAGACCCGGATCCTTGGCGAGCGCTTCGCGACTGTAACGACGCACATAGGGAAATCCGAGCAGCCACATTGCGAGACCGAGCCCGGGAATCCAGATCAACTGCTGTTTGACGAAGAACTTGAGCGGTGGAATGCGCCCGAGGAACGTATCCTGCAGCACGAGGATGTCGGCCCAGCTCTGATGATTGGATATCACGACATACCATCGATCGCGCACCAGAGCTTCGTCGAGCTGCGTCTCGACTCGAATCCGCGAGATCGTCAACGCGCGCAGCAAAAGTCGATTTCCGCCGACCCAGGCATCGATCACGCGAGTCATGCCCGCGCCGATCACGGCTTTGACACTCGGTACCGGAATCAGTGCGCGCGGAATCGCCAGGAGATAGATTGGAACGCAGCAGATCAGTGTGTTCGCCGCGATGAAGAGACTCGCGATCGTGCCTTTTATGATGAACATCGCGCAGCGTCATCGAATGTCGGTCGGAGTTCTTATCATATGGCCTCGGGCAGTACCAGCATGGCGATCGATTCGCCGACCGCAGTTCCCGGGACTAGAGGCTGAATGCGTAGCATCCTCGTTGGGGTTCTCCTGTTGACGTCCGCTTCGTGCGAGACGGTTGGCTTCTACCACCAGGCGATTGCCGGTCAGCTGGCGATCGTTCGCGCGAAACAGCCGAGCGCGGACCTGATTGCTTCTCCTGCCACGGACCCCGCACTGCGGGGTCAACTGCAGGTAGTGGCCGGCCTGTTGAAGTTCGCCAAGGAGGAACTTTCGCTCGACGCGAAACATCGCTACTCGAGCTACGTCCGAATCGATGAGAAGTATGTCGTCTGGAACGTCTTCGCCGCGCCGGAGTTTTCGACAAGGGCGGTTCGATGGTGCTATCCGGTGGCGGGTTGTGCCACGTATCGGGGATATTTCAGTCGGGTCGATGCCCAAAGGTACGCTCAAAGGCTGGCTTGGCAGCGGCGTGACACGGTCGTTGGGGGAGTTGCTGCTTACTCGACGCTCGGCTGGTTCGACGATCCGGTGTTGTCGACCTTCGTCCAGTGGCCGGATACGGACCTGGCCGGCCTGATCTTTCATGAACTCGCCCACGGGCGCGTGTTCGTTCCGGGCGATACGCCGTTCAACGAAGCGTTCGCGAGTTTTGTGGAGCGGCACGGTGTCCTGGAGTGGCTGCGCGCGGGCCAGGCGCGAGCGCGTGTCGAAGGCATCGAGGAACGCTGGCAGAAGTCGGACCGATTCGTCGCCTATCTGCTGAACTGGCGTGACGAGTTGCAGCGGCTTTACGACCAACCGTACGACACGGTCGCGCGACGTTTGCTGAAGACCGAGTTGCTTGCTGCAATCGAGCAATGCTATCGAGCGAATCAGTCGCGTTTTGGGGATCAGGATTGGTACTTCCGCATGGGGCTGATCAACAACGCCCGCTTTGTGCCGTTGGCCGCCTACCACGAACTTCTGGGATCGTTCGAAGCGTTGTTTGCCGAGGCCGGACGTTCGTGGCCGCAGTTCTACGCGAAAGTAGCCGATCTCGGCCGATTGGATGCCGGTGCGCGCGCAGGCGAGCTGAAGCGTCTGGGTGACGCATATCGATCGGATCACGCATCGGATGGCGATGGGACGCAGTGCGAAGCGCTCCTTTTCTGACATCGATCGCCTGCGACGGTTTATGCTCCGATACGCCCGACAGGAGCAACGGCGATAGCGCGCACCCCACAAGACTCGAACGGCGACGGCACGTTCTTCTGGTACGACCTCGAGACGACCGGTACCGATCCCCGAACGGACCGGATCATTCAGTTCGCGGGTGTTCGCACGAATCTCGAGCTCGATGAAATCGACGCGCCGTTCAGCACCTATGTGAAATGTCCGATCGATGTGTTGCCCGACCCATCGGCGTGCGCGGTCACCGGGTTGACGCCGCAACGGATCAATCGCGACGGGATGAACGAACTGGAAGCGTACATCGCGATGAATCGCTGCTTCGCGCAGCCGAAGACGTGCGTAGCGGGTTTCAACAGCCTGCGGTTCGACGATGAATTCGTTCGCTATGGTTTCTACCGACACTTCATCGACCCCTATGCGCGCGAATGGCAGGCGGGAAATTCGCGGTGGGACATCATCGATCTCGCTCGCGCTGCGGCCGCACTGCGGCCGGACGGAATCGAGTGGCCAACGGAGGCAGGACTGCCGACGTTTCGCCTCGGCGAACTGACCGCCGCCAACGGAATCGAACACGACGCCGCGCACGATGCATTATCCGACGTCCGCGCGACCCTTGGCCTGGCGCGGTTGATCCGACGCAAGCAACGCAGGTTGTTCGACTACTTCCTGAAGTTGCGCGATCGATCCGAGTTGTATCGGCTCCTGCGGCCGGAAAAGCCTCAGATCAGCGTGCACGTATCGAGGATGTATCCGCGCGAACGCGGTTGTACGGCGCTGGTAATGCCGCTGGCGCGCCACCCGCGGAATCGCAACTCCGTCATCGTCGTCGATCTCGGCTCGGACACGCGGTCGTTGATCGAATGGGACGCCGACCGATTGCGGGGTGCGCTGTTCGGCGCGGATCGTGACGATCGCCCCGGGCTGAAAGAGGTGAGGTTGAACCGCTGTCCGTTCGTCGCCCCTGTGGAAGTGTTGAGGCCGGAGGATGCGCATCGTCTCGATCTCGATACGGAGGCGCTCTTGCGACGATTCGATGAGCTACGCTCGCATGGAGGTCTCGCGGAAAAGATTGCAGCGGTGTACAGGATCGACGGCAGTCCTGCCGCGCACGATGCGGATGCGGCGCTCTACGACGGCTTCATTGAAGACGACGATCGGGCGCGGTGTGGTGAAGTGCTCACGCAGATGCTTGGCGGCGCGCGGATGCCGAACGTGGTCTTTTCGGACGAGCGATTGAACGAGCTCTTGTTCAGAATGCGCGCAAGACGCGACGAATCAGCACTCAGTGCGCCTGAGCGGGCTCGTTGGCTGGGTTGGATGCGAAGCAAGCTCATCGACGGCATTGGGGACGCACTCACCTTGCCGAAATTCCGCCAAGCGCTGGACGAACTCGACGCGCCGACCGAAATCGTCGAATCGCTGCGTCAACACGCGGAACTGATCGAACGAAAGCTCTCGAAAGGCTCCGGCGTAAGCGGCGGATGACCGGTTTCGCTGTCGAATTTTCCGGGGTCTGCAAACGCTTTGATGCGGGCTGGGTGCTCGACTCTGTCGATCTCGCATTGCCGGACGGACGAACTACCGCGATCGTCGGAGAGAGCGGCAGCGGCAAGTCGACGTTACTGCAGCTGATGAACGCGGTGTATCGGGCGGACAAGGGGACGATTCGCATCCTGGGTCAGGCGATTCCCGCCGAACAGCGGCACATAGGGCGCCGTAGCATCGGATATGCAATTCAGGGTGCGGGTCTGTTTCCACACCTCAACGTTCGCGACAACATCACGTTGTTGGCGAACCTGTCGCGTCTGGACCCTGCCTTTATCGAGCAGCGTTACAGATCGTTGACGGAGCTGATGGGTCTGGCTCCGGAGCTAGAGACGCGCTTCCCTCATCTATTGTCCGGCGGCGAGCAACAACGCGTCGGCTTG
>JANLUG010000644.1:0-7297 GCA_031363335.1 Gammaproteobacteria bacterium | reverse complement strand
CTTCGAGCGCTTCGATCTGTTGTTGATGCCGATGATCGCCCGACCCGCGTTTGCAGCCGAGGGACCGATGCCGACCTTCGTTGCCGGCACGCCGGGCCACGGCGGCATGTCGGTGATCCACGGCATGCTCGCGAATCTGGTGAACCTGCCGGCGATCAGCGTTCCGGCCGGTCTCACCGCGGACGGTTTGCCCGTCGGGCTGCAGATCGTCGGACCGCGACATCGCGAAGACCTGCTGCTCGCGGTCGCACGCCGCTACGAAGCGGCGCAGCCGTGGCCGAGGCACTCGCCGCTCGCCGGCTGAGAATCCCTGGAATGTCGATGTCAGTCTCTTTGTTGTTGCTTGCCGAGGCGGCAACGGACGACTCAAATTTCGCCAACGAACTCGAGAAGGGGCTGACTGCGGTAGATCGGCTGCCTGGCGACGTCGCCGAACTGCCGCTCCTGCAGCATCTCGCCGATGTGTTTCCGGTGGCGGATCTCGTCTTCGGCGGCGGCATCCTGGTGATCGTCGTGCTCATCCATGCTGCAGGCTTGCGCCTCGTCGGTGATCACGTGTCGCGCCGCGTGCATGCGATCGTGCCGCGTCCGTCGCTGTGGCACGCTGATCTGCTGATGGGGAGCGTCGTCTTTCTATTGCTCGCGCTGCATCTGTTCGAGATGTTCGTGTGGTCTGCGGCGCTGGTGCTTTCCGGCCTGATCCCGAACTGGCACAACGCAGGCTTCTTTGCCGGCAACACCTACACGACCATCGGCTACGGCACCTTTTTGTTACCGTCAGCGTGGGAGATGGTTGCGCCGATCATGGCGATCTCCGGCTTATTCACGTTCGGCTGGTCCGGCAGTGTGCTGGTCGATTACGTGCGCAAGGTGCAGCAGATCAGGGATGCCGCAGACGCGAACATGCGCGGCGAACCGCCCGCTGACCGGTCGATTAAGTAGCCGGCCGCGCGAGGCCGCTACGGACGAATCGGTCGATTGCGTCGGCAACTCCGTCGGGTTCGTGAATCGCAACATCGTGGCCGGCGCGGGCGAATACCTGCAGCGCGGCATTCGGCAGGCGCTTGAAGTCGTCGAGGTTCGCCGGAAGCAGCGTGTCGGCCGACCCTGCGATCACCAGCGTCGGCGTCTTGATCGATACGAGCTTGCTGCCCACGTTCAAACTGCGCATAGACTCGGCGCCGTCGTCGAAGTGTCCGTCGGATACGCCGAAGATATGATCGATGCGGCTGTTGAACCACGCATCGTCTTCGACGTCGGGACGCACGCACGTCGCGCGATACTGCGCCAACAGGGTTGCCCGGTCGCGATTGCGGCGCAACGCGCGGCGCATTTCGTGCATGCGCGGATCGGTGTCCGGGAATCCATCTGCGGGTACCGACGCCATCAGAATCAGGCGATCGAGGCGCTGTGGATACGTCAGCGCAAGCACGTAACCGACGCCGCCGCCCATGCTGTGACCCGCGTACGTGAATCGGTCGAGGCCCAGATGGTCGGCCATGCCGATCACGTCGGCGGCGTACTGTTCGAGGCTGTAGCCGTCCGCGGTATGTTCGCTTTGGCCGGTGCCGCGACACTCCATGAGAATGACTCGATGCCGCTGCATGAGCCGATCCGCAACGCTCTGCCAGTTCACGCGCGACGCGGTGTAGCCGTGATGCAGCAGGATCGGCGCGGCCGCTGCCGGCCCTTGCACGTCGTACCACAATCGCGCGCCGTTGATCACTGCATCTGCCATTTGACGACTCCTGCCAACAAGTCAACGCATGGTGCCAGGCACCGAGTCAACGCATGGTGCCAGGCACCGCGCGTTTCATCACCTGGCAGGTAATTGTCTGTTCGATGCGGCGGGGCGATGCTGACGCCCTCAATGAGGGAGCGAGTGCGATGAAGAACTTCTATCTGATCGCTGCGATCGTCGGTGCCGCCATCCCGCTGGTGCTCTTCGCAGAACATTTCACGGCGGCCGGCTTCAGTGTTGGGACGTTCATCAGGGCGGTGTTCGCGAATCCGGCAGCAGCCGGATTTGCAGCGGACGTGTTGATCTCGTCCGCAGTGTTCTGGGCATTGATGCAGGTCCGTCGTCCCACCGGCCCGGTGCTGTGGCCGTTCATCGTGCTGAACTGCGCAATCGGCCTGTCGTGCGCGCTGCCGGCGTATTTGTATACGTGCGCGCGGCGCGACGTTGAAGCGGTGCCGACGGCCGCCGTAGCGGGCTGATATCTCGATGAGGTGACGTCGAACGGCGTACACTCGCCGCTGCCCCGCAGTGCGAATCGCGCCCGTGCCTTTACCTCTTTATTGCCGCCGTTTCGGCGCTGCCAGACGCCGGTGCTGATCCGCTTCGGCCTGCATCTCGACGGCCTGCAGCCGCAGCAGTCCACGACCTCGATCGGCGAAGTGACGCGCGGGCCGCTCGGGCTGCTGGACGTGCTCGAAACGCAGCTCGGCCTGCCGCCCGTGCTCGCGACCTCGGCCGATACATTGATGGCGTATCGCGCGTGCCTCGTCGAAGCCGATCACCCCGCACGTTTTTTCCATGCGTCGTTCGTGCTCGATCCGATCAACGTCAGCCGCACGCTGCTCGATTGGCGGGCGACGCTCTACGAAAACGGCTGGGATGGGCGTTGCGCGGCGGACGCACCCGCGCGATTGCGCGATCTCGCCGATGTGGAGATTCTCGCGGCGCAGCGTGTGCCGCTGTGCCGCGGCCAACGTGTGCAGCGGGCCGCGGCCGCGCTCGACGAACTTGGAACGCAGATCGAGCGCGTCGAACTTCTCGATGAACTCGACGAACTGCCGCCGGCGTGGCGCGCGTTGCTCGAACGGCTCGGCTGCACCGCGGCGCCCGATGTAACGCCGATTTCCTGCGCACCCGAAGGTACCGATCTACGCACGCTGCAGGATGCGCTGGCACAGCTCGCGTCAGCGCAAGACGGTCGCGTCTCCGCAAAACGCACGTTGCACGGCGACGGAACATTCGTCGTGATGCGCGGTGCGTCGCGCGACATCACGGCGCAAGCGGTTGCCGAAGCGATTGCAGGTAGCTCGGAGCGCGATTCGCTCGTGATCGCAGAGCACGACGGCATCATTCTCGACAACGCGTTCGAACGGGTCGGTCTGCCGCGCGCGGGCTTTCAGCACTACTCGCGTTTCCGCGCCGTCACGCAGGTGCTGAAACTCGCGTTGGCGCTGATCTGGCGACCGGTGAGTCCGCATCTGCTGCTGCAGTTTCTGATCCATCCGATCGGCCCGTTGCCGCGTCACGTACGCGACGATCTTGCGACGGCGGTGGCGGAGCAACCCGGTCTCGGCGGCGGCAAGTGGCGCGAAGCGCTCGCGCGCATCGAAACGCGGATGCGCAACACCTTCGGTTCGGACGAGCGGCAGATCGCCGCCACACAAGCGACGATCGTTGCGTGGCTCGGCGACGAACGCTTCGATCCGGCGATCGGCGCGCCGATTGCGGCGCTCGCGCACCGGGCGCAGCTATGCTCGACCTATCTCGCGATTCAACTGAACGCGCTCGACGACGCAACGGAGCGCAGCCTGTTCGCCGGCGCGCTCGGGCAATCGGAGGCGCTGCTGCGCGCGTTACGCTCGCTCGACACGCAGGGCCAGTCGCTGGTAAAGCGCGTGGACGTCGATCGCCTGATCGACGAAGTATCCAATGTCGCCGCGGATCCCAACACGTTTGCTCAGGCGCAGCACGTGCGCGCGGCAACCGATCCCGCTGCGGTCGTGCAGGCATGGCCACGCATCTATTGGTGGGATGTCGCATCGCCGTCGCGCGACATCGGTTATCCGTGGTCGAGAAAGGAGCTCGTCTGGCTGCGCGCCAACGGCGTCGCGTTGTTCGACATCGAGGACGTGCTGCGCAATCGCACGCGTCGGTGGCTGCGGCCGATCCTGAATGCGCGCGATCAGCTGACGTTGGCAGTGCACGACTCCGAGAAGGGCTACCACCCGCTGTGGACGCAGATCACGAACCTGTTCGACGGCTTTGTGGAAGTGCGTGTCGACGATGCGCTGTTGAACGGCACCCCGCTCGATGCAATCGGGGTGGCGACTCGAACGCTGCCGGTTCGTACGCTGACGACGCCGCACCGCTGGTGGCAGCTGCCGAAAGACGTTGCGATTCCGCGCCGGCCCATTGAGTCGTATTCGAGCCTGTCGAAGCTGTTCGACTGGCCACACGGCTACGTATTGCGTTACGCGGCGAATTTGCGTCCGGGGCGCGCACAGGATCTGTCCGACGGCAATCGGCTTTACGGCAACCTCGCGCACCGCCTGTTCGAACGCTACTTCAACGAAAACCTGTTGTGGGGGCTGCTCGATACCGCAGGGCGACGCGAGTGGTTCGCGAAAGAACTCCCCTCGCTGATCGAAACGGAGGCGGCGCTGCTGCTGGAGCCCGGTCGCGGCGTCGAGAAGCAGCGCGTCAGTACCACGCTGGAACGCGCGCTCGTGGCGTTGATCGATCACCTGCGCGCCGCAGATGTCGTATCCGTACAACCGGAGCTGCATGCCGAAGCGCCGTTCAAGGCGATTCAGATCGGCGGCGAAATCGACTTGTTGCTAACGGATCGACGCGGGCGCGAGATCGTGCTCGACATAAAATGGGGCAGTGAAAAATTCCGCGCCGAACAGCTTAGGGCGAACAGACACGTGCAGCTCGCGGCGTACGCGTATCTGCGCCGGACGAAGCGTTTCCCGTATCAAGCCTTCTTCATCATCGAATCGGGCCATATCCTCGCGCAGGATGCGAGTGTTTTTGCCGATGCGGTGGTGTGCGCGCCGAGCAACGGGGAATCGGTGGAGGATCTCTGGCGCCGCGTCGGCGCGAGTTACGATTGGCGCTGGAAACAGCTCGCCGACGGCCGCATCGAGGCGAATGTGGCCGGCACACAACCGACCGACGCATCGAACCCACCGGCCGCGGCGCTCGACGCATCCGACGATCCGGATCGCTTCGACGACTTCGTCAATCTGACCGGCTGGGCTGAATACCAATGAGGAACCGATGAGCATGGAAGAACCCGCACCGAGCCCGGCCGCTGCAGCGGCGGTGAAACCGCCCCGCTGGTACCGGATGGCCTGGTTCCTCGGTCGGCCGCCGGCACTAACGGAACGGCAGTGGCTCATGCTCGGTCTGGTATCTGCGGTCGGCTTCTTCGAGAGCTATGACCTGTATCTGATGTCGCTGAACCTGAAGCAGATCCAGCAGGAACTCGGCATTGGCGAGGCCTCGCTCGGGCTGATGTTGTCGTTCGTGCGCAGCGGCGCATTCCTGGCGTTGTTGATCGTGCCGTTCGCCGATCGATTCGGGCGTCGCCGCGTGCTGCTTGCGACGATCGTCGGCTACACGTTGATGACAACACTCACGGCGCTGGCACCGAATACCGAGACTTTCGTTGCGTTGCAGTTCCTGGCCCGCGCCTTTGCAGTGGCGGAGGCATTGCTTGCGACAGTCGTGATCGTCGAGGAGTTCGCCCCCGAGAATCGCGCTTGGGGAATCGGCGCGGCGGCTGCGATCCAGGCATGCGGCTCCGGGTTTGCCGCGTTGATGTTCGGTTTCGTCGATATCGTGCCATTCGGTTGGCGCGCGCTGTATGCGGTCGGCGTGATCCCGCTGTGCTTCATCGCGTACTGGCGGCGCACGTTACCCGAGACCGGGCAATTCCGGCATCTCGAACACACGCGCGCGGGTCTCACCAAGCCTTTGCCGATGTTTTCGAACATCTTGCGTGCCGCGCGCGAACACCCGGCCTCGTTTGCGATGCTCGCGTTGACGTTCTTCTGCATCAGCATGGCCGGCAGCTCTGCGGGCACGTTCGGGCCGAAGTATCTGCAGGAAGTGCACGGCTGGGCGCCGGCGCAGATCGCAACGCTGAATCTGATCGGCGGCGGTCTCGCGATCATCGGCAATCCGCTCGGCGGTTGGCTCAGCGACCGCTTCGGACGGCGCCCGATCGGTACGATCTTCGCGTTCGGTTACGGGCTCGCGTTGTTGGCGTTCTATTCGTTCAGCGGACTGCTCCTGCCGCTGCTGTGGATCGCTTATGTATTCTTTTCCATGGGCACCGACGTCACCTTGTCTGCATACCGCACCGAGTTGTTCCCCACGTCGATGCGTTCGTCGGCGAGCGGCGCGACGCAAGTCGTTTCCGTCACCGGCGGCATCATCGGACTCATGTCGGTATCGGCCTTGTACGGCGTGGTCGGCAGCACGTGGACGGCCATTCTGATCGTCGCGTCGTTGAGCTTGTTGGTGCCCGCCATGATCTGGTTCCTGTTTCCGGAAACCGCGCGCCGCTCGCTGGATGAGATTTCACCCGAGAAACTCGTGGCGCCGACGCTCGACAAGTGACGCGCAGCGACTTCCCACACGTCACCTTCATCAGTGCCGGCGCCGGCAGTGGCAAGACGTACCGCCTGACGGAAGAACTCGAGCGCGCGCTGGTGGCGGGCGTGCGGCCTGCAGGCGTCATCGGCACGACATTCACGGTGAAGGCGGCCGGCGAGCTGAACGATCGCGTGCGCGAGCGGCTGATCGGCAGCGGTCACACGCAGCTTGCGGAACAGATGTCGCAAGCGCTGCTCGGCACGGTGCACAGCGTCTGCGAACGGTTGCTGAAACGCTTCGCCTTCGAGTTGGGTCTTTCACCGGAACTCAACGTGCTCGGCATCGAAGACGATCGGTTGTTCCACCAGGCACTCGACGAAGTCACCGATCTGAACGACGTGCGAACGATGAACGGGCTCGCGGCGCGTCTGTCGGCCGGCGGGTGGCAGGGTCACGTCGGCAAGATTGCCGACCGCGCGCGCGACAACGACATCGGCGGCGATGCGCTCGTTGCGATGGGCGTTGCCAGTGCAAACGCATTGCTCGACTACTTTCCGAAGGCGCAGGACGGTGACCAGGGCGCGGCATTTGCGCGAGCGATCGAACACGCGCGCGCGCAGATCGATCCGGCGCTCGATCCGACGAAGGCGACCCGCGAATACGTCGAGCGGCTGCAAACCGCCGCCAACCTGCTGCGCAACGAAGACTGTCCGTGGCTGCAATGGATCTCACTCAGCAAAAGGACCGCCGCCAAAAAGAGCGACGTGCATGCCGCGCTGGTGCGGGCAGCGGCGCAGAAATACGAGGTCAACGCGGACTTCCATCGCGACATCCGGCAGTACATCGAACGCGTCTACTCGATTGCGGCGCAGACGCTCGGACGTTTCCAGGCGTTGAAGACCGAACGCGGCCTGATCGACTTCACCGACATGGAGCAGCTGGCGCTGCGCG
>JANLUG010000607.1:0-5319 GCA_031363335.1 Gammaproteobacteria bacterium | reverse complement strand
CCTTGTGGAAACGGCGCACCCGTGACGACGCCGATCTGCACGCGCACGCGATCAGTCTGGTAGTAGCAGTCGTAGACGCGCGTCAGCAATGCTTGAAACAGCGGTGGATTGCTCGCGCTGAATTCGCGAACGCGTGCGCCGCGATCGGCGAGCGAGAGATCGACGAACGACGGCTCGAAGCGCTGCAACGCCGATATCAGTACAGGGATGAAATCCTCCGCCTGCGCGAGCAGATACGCATCGAACCCGACATCGGCGGCGCTCGGCATCGCACCGTCATCGCTGGCCGGGACTAACGTGTCCAGCAGCGCGGCCAGGAGAATCTGTTGGGCGTGAGTCAACGGATGGTCGGTGGAGATGATGTCGGGCACGGCGTCCGCTCCTCAATTGAATAGATCAATCGAACAGATTGGCGAGGTTTTTCTTCATCGTATCGGCCACGTACAGCGCCCACGCCTGAATGGTGCTGGCCGGGTTCACGCCTCCACTGGTCACGAAAACGCTGCCGTCGACGATGAAGAGATTCTTCACGTCGTGGCTGCGTCCCCAGCGGTTGACGACGGATCGCTCCGGGTCGTTGCCGGCGCGCGCGGTGCCGAGCAGATGCCAGCCGGATGTCCGCAGCGGTCCGGAACTCGTCACCGTTCGCGCGCCAGCTGCTTGCAACGCTTCCGTGGCGCGAGCCTGGCCGTGTTCCAGCATCTTCAGACTGTTGTCGCTGTAACGGTACGTGATCTTCGGCGCGGGGATGCCGTCCGAATCCACGCGAGTCGGATCGAGCGTCACGGTGTTGTGTTCCTCCGGCAAATCCTCGCAGAGGATGCCGATTGACGCGACATGATCGAACCGTTGGCGAAATGCCTCGTGATGTGCGGGACCCCACGGAATCGTGCCGCCGACATAGCCGGCCATTGCGGTGCCCAATGGACCCGAGCCGCGCGCGATCTGCATGTTGTAGCCGCGTACGAAGCCGCGCGACTGATCGGTCTCGTAGAACTGTTTGCTCAGGATGCAGCACGCCTGCGGCCCTTTGTGGCTGTCGAGCCGTTCGTCGAAAAGACCCTGCACGAACGCGATCGGATGGAACATCAGGTTCTTGCCGACCAGCCCGCTGCTGTTTGCAAGACCATCGGGGAACTGCGTCGATTTCGAGTTCAGCAGAATGCGTGGCGTGCCGACGCCGTTGCACGCCATCACGATCACTTCGGCGCGCTGGAAGCATTCCTCGCCGGCCGCGTTGTAGTAGACGACGCCGTTCGCGAGCCCATCTTCGTTCACCGTGATCTCGCGCACCCGACAGCGCGTGCGGAGCTCCACGCCGCGGCGAATGGCTTCCGGCCAATAGGTGATATCGGTACTCGATTTGCCGCCTTGCGCGCAGCCGGAGGTACACGGTCCCAGGTTCACGCACTTGTCACGGCCTTGATACGGCTGCGAGATGATCGCGCTGTCGGACGGCCACCAATGCCAACCGAGTTTGTTGAAGCCGCGCGCGACTGCTTCGCCGACGAGTCCCATGGGGAGCGGCGGAAGCGGCGGTTGCTTGGCCGGGTACATCGGATCGCCGGCCAGGCCCGACACCCCCATCATGCGGTCGTTGGTGGCGAAGTACGGCTGCAGCGTGTCGTAGTCGATCGGCCAATCGTCCGCAACGCCGTCGAGCGTTTTCACTTTGAAATCGGATGGATGCAATCGCGGGAAATGTGCGCCGTATAGAATCGTGCTGCCGCCGACGCCGTTGAAGTTCACGACCGTGACGGCGGAATCATCGTTGTTGATCGGATAGTCGGTGTCGCGGCCACGCACGTTCGGGTCGATGTGATAGGGGCCGTAGGCCTGGCTCTCCCAATTCGCCGCAGTGCTCGGATAGTCGGAAGGATTCGTCCAATCGCCTTGTTCGAAGCAGACGATGCGCATGCGCGTATCGGCCAGGCTCCACGCAACCGCAGCGCCCGAGGCACCTGCTCCGATGATCAGAACGTCGATGACGTCGTCAGCCATGAGTCACCTTACGGTCGCGCCCGTCTAGTTCCCCCGCCACGCACAAAAAACAGTCCCACCAGCCCTATCCCGAGCAGAAGAATGATGCTTGCGAATCCGCCTTGCTGACTGTGTGTGAGCCGCGTGCCGATGTTGACCAGTGACGGCGCGAGCCAAGCGGTCGCTACACCGGATAGCCCATAGACGCCGAAAAACGCGCCGGTCTGCTCCGGCGGGGTCAATCGCGTCAACGCAGTACGGCTGGAGGCGTATTGAGCCGTGATGAAGATAGCGTTAGAAAAACCGATGAGCAGAAATACAAGATCGGGCAGCGTCTTATAGAAAGGCCCGTCCCACAGGGGCGCATGTGCGGCGGGATCGTAGGACCAGAAGAAAACCATCTTGTCGGGCGCCATGCCCAACAAAGCGCCAAGTCCCAGCATCGACATGAAGATTTCGATCTTGAGCGCGTTCTTCGGCCCCAACCGATCGTCGAGCCAGTGGCCAACAAAACCGCCGAACACGGCCAGCACGGAGAGAATGATGCCGGTGACGAGCAGATCGAGCGATTTCCACTTCATCACGCCGGCTGCGAACACACCAAAGAAGAACAGCACGCCGTTCATGCCGTCGACGAAGAACATCCGCGAGAACAGATAAGTCACGGCATCGCGGTAGCGCCGAACGGTCTTGATCATTCCCCAAAGGTCCGTGGCTCCATCGCGGAACGCACGCAATGCGGAAATGCCGGTCTTCGGTGCGTCAGGCGTGAAGAGAAAGAGCGGGATCGCGCCCAGTACCAGAATGCCGGCCGAAAGAAATGCGACCACCCGCTCGGGCTCATGAGCCGCCGGGTCGAGGCCGAACAGCGGTGTCGCCGGCACCCAACTCCAATCGACTTTACCCGGCAAAGCGAACGCCCACGCGGTGAAGCCCAACGCGCACACTGAGGCGAAGTTGCCCAGCGACAGCGCCAGGCCTGAAGCCTTGTGTGCACTCTCTAAACCTGCGGCGCGTACCAGCAGCGAGTTGTGGAGAACCTCCGAGTAAGCAAACAGCACATTGACCATCATCGCGATGAACATGGTCGTCGTTACGGTCAGCGCCGAGGAATCGGGGCGTGCCCACCAAAGCGAAGCGATCATCGGTGTCATTGCCGCGATGACAAGGCCGAGCCAGAGCTTGCGCGGACCGAGCTTGTCGATGGAGGCGCCGAGAAACGGCGCGGTGGCCATGACTATCCAGCCCGCGTATTGCTGCCAGCTGGAGATCACCTCCTGACCTCGTACCGGATCGCCCACCATCACCGCCGATACATACGGAATGAAGATGTAGATCGTCATCAGGATGACGTAAGGATCACGGCCGCCTTGGAAGACTGACCAGGCAATTCCGCCTCGAGACAGCTTTGCGTCCCCGCCGATCTCCGAGATCAACGGTGGATCGACCACGGACGACACCCCATGCGTCTCAACCGACGTGGAATCCGTCACTGCGACCTCCGCGTCACCGTGACGCAAGCAAAACCGTTTAGGTTCACGTTCGCGCCACCCGGGTACGGAACCGGTGCGCCTAGTAGTCCGTCCGATCGAAGACGTGGTTTGTGTTTCCTGTCTGCCATTGCCACGATGAACGCATGACAAAGATCGCTGAACCGACCCATTCAATCAATCCGCAATACACGCTCGCCCAAATGCTGGCCATTTGGGCCGCCGTCACACTGCCGATGGCGCTGCTTGGCTGGGTGGTAAATCCGATTCTGGCGCCACTGATTGATCCAAACTTCGGCATTGCGGGCATCACGCGCGTGATCCTGATGACGCTTGGATTGATCTGGCAATTCGTACTGTCCATGTTGATCGTCCGTTTCGAAATGGGTGCGCTCACATGGACGACGATCCGCCAACGGCTCTGGCTCAATCGACCACTCGACCCGCAGACCGGGCTACCGCGACAGAAGCTCTGGCTCTGGTTGATCCCTTTATTTTTGGCGCTCTTTGTGATCGAGTTCGGCATCGCACCACTGGTGAACGAGCGCTGGGTCGCGCTCTTCCCATTCCTCGCCGAGCCGCCGGCCGACAGCATGGCCGAGTTTATGAATTCACCATCTAACCGGGCGCAGCTGGTGGGCGCGTGGTGGTTTTTCGCTCTCTATTTCGTTTTGGCGCTCTTCAACACCTTCCTGGGCGAGGAATTGCTCTTCCACGGCGTGTTGCTTCCCAGGATGCAGGGCGTCTTCGGCAAATGGGATTGGATCGCCAATGGCGTGATCTTTGGCCTCTATCACCTGCACCAACCCTGGGGAATTCCAGGCAACATTCTGGCCACTTGTCTCTTTGCCTTCGCCGCGCGCCGCTTCCGTAGTGTCTGGATGTCGATCATCCTCCACTCGGCGCAAAGTGTTTTTTTCGGTTTCTTAATCCTTGGCCTGGTGTTGGGTAAGGCTGCATGAAAGCTGGTCGATACGCTGGACGCCGCGCCACAGCTGATTTGTTAGGCGTTTGTCGTACCGGCGCGGTTCGACGACCTCGTCAGGCGACTCGCAGAGTTGCCCAGCTCGCCAGAAGCGCGGTCGTTCGCTGATGCAGGCACATAACCCGGCAACTGTCGGCGTTTAGGTCACAGTGAGTGACGATGGATTGGGCACCTGAATGGTCACCCCCGCGCAGCGACTTCCAGATTAACCACGGCGATACTCAGGCGGGTTCGCCAACAGATGGTTTATGCTGCCAGTCCTCGCCGATCGGAGTTCCCATGGACATGATCGTGAACGTGCTTGCGGTGACCGCCGTAGGGATTGTGGCCGTGGTTGCGTTCCTGGCCGCACGATACCGCGCGCCGGATCACAGCATGTACGACTCACCGAAGACCGCGCCTGTCATCGCAGATGCAGGCGTCAGCCCAGAGCACAACGACGTCGTTAGAACATTGGCGGAGTTCAACCGCAACAACACCTCAAAGGACATTCACGTCGCGCGAAAGCGCATGGAAGACCTGTTCTACCGTGACGTCAAAGCAAGAGTCGTCCCGGTCAGCGTTGACGGTATACCCGGCGAATGGGTGCTTGCAGACCGCGCGGATCCGACGCGTCGATTGCTTTACCTGCATGGCGGCGGGTTTCGAGTGGGGAGCCCGCGATCACACCGACACATAACCGCCGAACTATCCGAGCGCAGCGGCGTTGCTGTTCTGGCAGTCGACTATCGTATGCAGCCCGAAGTGAAAACCGTGCAATGCCACGAGGACGCGCGCACCGCATATCAGTGGATCCTGCGCAACGGGCCCGATGGAAACAGTGAATTGAAATCGCTGTTCGTCGCCGGTGATTCGGCCGGCGGC
>JANLUG010000553.1:0-11917 GCA_031363335.1 Gammaproteobacteria bacterium | reverse complement strand
CGGCAGATCGAGTGCGTGGCCGTAGCGCGCTTCGTGCATGACGTTGAAGGCGCGTGCTGCCTCGCCGGGCGTCGTCCAGTCGACCGTTAGTGTGAAGCTCTGCCCCCCGTATCGGAGGTCGACGAAACGATGCTGTTCGATGCTCTCCGACGTGGCGCCGTCGTCCATCAACTCCTGAATGCCGCGACGTGACAGCGCATCGAAGTAGCCGTCGATTTCCGATTGTCCAAGCGCTTCGAGCATGCCGTTGATTGTCTTCGTGAGCTGCCTGGACGCGTCGGCAACCAACATCCCGAACGCTGAGAACACGCCGCAATGCATCGGAACGACGATGCGGGAGATCTCTAACGCCTGCGCAAGGGCGCACACGTGCAGACCACCTGCGCCGCCGAACGACACCAGTGAACACTCCCGCGGATCGTGACCCCGTTCGAGTGAGATCAGCCGCAACGCGCGGGCCATGTGCTCGTTCGCGATTGCGACGATGCCGGCCGCCGCGTCTTCGGTCGTCGTGCGAAGCAACGTCGCGATTCGCTCGACGGCGAGCCGCGCGAGGTCGGCGCGAATGTCCAACGTGCCGGCCAGACGCAGCGACGCCGGCAGTCGACCGAGCACGACGTTCGCGTCCGTCACTGTCGGATCGACGCCGCCGCGGCCGTAGCACGCGGGTCCCGGTGTTGCGCCAGCCGAACGCGGCCCCACGTGAAGTGCGCCGGCGTCGTCGATGTATGCGATCGAGCCACCGCCGGAGGCGATCGTATGGATGTCCGCCATCGGCACGGCGACGGGATAGGGACCGATCGATCCTTCACGGGTGATGCTGGGATTTGCGCCGATCAACGCGACGTCCGTTGAGGTGCCGCCCATGTCGAAGGTCAGCAGATCGCGCCGACCGATCGTGGCGCCCACGTGCCGGGCGGCAGCGATCCCGCCTGCGGGACCCGACAACAGCAGGTTGACTGCGCGACGGCGCGCTTGAGCAGCGCCGATCGTTCCACCGGATGACTGCATCACGATCACCCGAGACGGCGCGACGGCCTGCGATAGCCGGGACAGATAGCGTTCGACGACGGGGCCGAGCCAGGCGTTCAGCCATGTTGCGACGCCGCGTTCGTACTCTTTGTACTCCGGCAGCACATCGGAGGACCGGCTGATGAACACGAGATCCTCGAGCGCGGCCTCAATGGCTCGTTCGTGCGAGTCGTCGACATAGCTGAAGAGCAGATTGACCGCGACTGCTTCGGGTTGGAGCGAAATGATCAGGCGCCTTAGCGCGTCGAGGTCCGCGGGGGTCAACGGGTCAATGACCTCGCCACTCGGCGCGATTCGTCCGCCAGTACCGATCAGCAGCTCTTGCGGCACCGGGTCGGGCGGAGGCGTGGGCGCGAGACTATAGAGGTCGCGTCGCGCCTGCCGGCCGATGCGCAGCACATCGGTAAAACCCCGATTGGTGACATACGCGGTGCGGACCCCTTTTCCTTCCAGCGCCGCGTTGGTGGCGACGGTGCTGCCGTGGACGATCGACAGACGGCCCGCCGTAACGTCTGCGTCGAGTCCGAGGTCCGTGATTCCGCGGCGAATCGCCAGCGAAGGGTCGTCGGGCGTCGAGACGACCTTATGCAGTCGCAGCCCGGCATCGTCCAGCAGCACGAAGTCGGTAAATGTGCCTCCGGTGTCGACGCCGAGTAACATCGTTGGCGCTTTTGGGTGCGGTGACGAAGGGCGGATTGTAGCGGATGCCGGAACTGCCAGAGGTTGAGACGACGCGCCGCGGCATTGAACCTGCGATCGTCGGCCGCACGATCACCGGCTGGACGTTGCGGCAGCCGCGTTTGCGCTGGCCGGTGGTTCTGCCGGACGCGCTGCGCGGCCAACGGATTCAACGCGTACTCAGGCGCGCGAAGTACCTGGTGTTGGAGACTGCCAGCGGCAGTCTGATCCTGCATCTCGGCATGTCCGGAAGCCTGCGTCTGACCAAAGCCGGTAGTACGGTCGGACCACACGACCACGTCGATTTGGAGATCGATGGCGGTCGAGTGCTACGTCTTACGGACCCGCGGCGGTTTGGAAGCATTCACTATCACCACGGCGACTGGCGAACGCATTGGCTGATCAAGGATCTCGGCATCGAGCCGCTCGACAACGAGTTCGACGGCGACTTCCTGCACCGTGCCGCGCGGAAACGCCGCGTTGCGATCAAGCTGATGCTGATGGATGCGCGCGTTGTCGTTGGGGTCGGCAACATCTACGCGAACGAATCGTTATTCCGCGCCGGAATCCGACCGAGGCTGGCGGCCGGTCGCATCAGTCGCGACCGATACGCGTTGCTTGCGCAGTCCGTACGGGAGGTGCTGGCGCAGGCGATCCGCCAAGGCGGCACGACACTGCGCGACTTCGTAAATGAGTCAGGCCGACGCGGCTATTTCAGCCAATCGCTCAACGTCTACGGCCGCGAGGATCTGCCGTGTTTTCAGTGTGGGACCACGCTCAAAGGACTCAGGGTCGGCCAACGGGCGACCGTGTACTGCCCGAACTGCCAACGATGACGCGAAATGGCAGCTACTGTGGTGGTAGAGTTTGGCGGCCCAATGAGATTGAGACGTTTCGCCATGCAGAAATTCATCAAGAGTCGCGCGTTGACGGCATTGATCCTTGCCGCGATCAGCGTGCCTGCGTTCGCCGCAGCTGAAGATTCCCCCAGCGACTGGGCGATGGCGGGCGACATTCTGGTCGCGCGCCCATTCGGAGTGGTGCTGACCCTCGCGGGAAGCGCGCTCTTCGTCGTGAGCCTGCCGTTCTCGGCGCTCGGAGGGAACGTCAAACAGGCTGCGGATACGTTGGTTGTCGGTCCCGCTAAAGAGACGTTCGTCCGCTGCCTCGGCTGCAACAGCGCCGGTCGGTACTCGGATCCGAACGAAGTCAGCCGCTAGAGAACTCCCGACCCGCTAGGGTTGGGACTCGCTGCTCGCACGACTGGCTCTGAGCGCCTCGGCGACAATCGGATCGACGAATTTCGAAACGTTGCCGCCCAGAGATGCGATCTCCCGGACCAGCGTCGAAGAGATGAACGAACAGCTCTTCGAGGGCAGCAGGAATACGTATTCGATGGACGGTTCGAGTTCCGTATTCATCTCGGCCATCTGAAACTCGTACTCGAAATCCGCCATTGTGCGCAGTCCGCGCAGGATGAAGCGCGTACCCATGGTGTTGGCATAGTCGACGAGCAAGCCGTGGAATCGCTCCACCGACACCCGCTTTCCAAACGGTGCGAGGACGCGCTCGCATAACCTGATCCGATCGAGTAGCTGCTCGGAGCCGGCCTTCTGCGCCGACGTGCCGATGGCCAGAACGACGTGGTCGAACAAGCTCAACGCGCGATTCACCAGGTCGGTGTGACCGTTTGTGATCGGGTTGAAGGTCCCCGGATAGATCACTGTTCGCAAGATCTCGTCCCCACGAGGAAGGTCGCGATGGTATCGGAAAATCGGTCACAACCTCAAACGCCGCGCATCACCAACAGCGACTGCACATCGCCAGTCCTTGTGGACTTGATGGTTCGCCAATCGTCGAGCTTCGGTGGGCGGTGGACGCTCGACTCCACATAAACGATCGCCTCCGCGTGGAGATGAGCACCGGCTTGCAGCACCGCGAGACTCTGCTCGAGCAGAAGCGAGTCGAATGGCGGGTCGAGGAATACGATGTCCCATGCACGATCGTTGCCGCGCAGGAACTCGAGCGCGGCCGCGCGTCGGATCGTGCAGTCGATCGCATCGATCGTGCGCGCGCTCTCCTGCAGTGCGCGTATCACGAGCGGGTCGTCGTCGATCAGTGTCGCGCTCGCCGCACCTCGCGATAACGCTTCGAATCCCAACGCACCGGAGCCGGCGAAAAGGTCGAGACAATGCGCGCCGTCGAGCCACGGCGCCAACCAATTGAACACGGTCTCTCTCGCGCGGTCCGGTGTGGGCCGCAACGTCGGACGGTCGGGGAATGCGAGCTTTCGTCGCTTCCACTTACCGCTGATAATGCGCACCTCGTTCACCGCTGGTCTCCAGCACGTGCAACAGAATCAAAGAGAGCGATTGTGGGCCAAAACGACGCGAACACCGAGCGAGGGTTCCTGCGCCGCCTGCGCGGTGGGCTCGCCAAAACCAGGACCCAGCTGGCCGCCGGGCTCGGCAATCTGTTCCTCGGCAAGAAAGAGATCAATGATGACGTCCTCGCCGATCTCGAAACCAGCCTGTTGCGTGCGGATGTCGGCGTTGACGCGACGCAGCACATCATGGATGCGCTCGCGCAGCGCGTAAAACGTAAGCAACTCGCCGATACGGACGCGCTGTTCGACGCTTTGCGCGCGGAGTTGGTAGAACAGCTACGGCCGATTTCGCATCCCCTCGTGATCGATCCTGCGCGGCGCCCCTTCGTGATATTGGTGGTCGGTGTCAACGGCGCCGGCAAGACCACGACTATCGGCAAGCTCGGGCAGCGACTCAAGGCCGAGGGGAAATCGGTGGTGCTGGCGGCGGGTGACACATTTCGCGCCGCGGCGGTCGAGCAGCTCATGAGTTGGGGCCAACGCAACGACATCCCGGTGATCTCACAGCAACAAGGGTCCGACAGTGCATCGGTGGTCTTCGACGCGGTGCGATCCGGCCAGGCGCGCGGCACCGATGTCGTGCTCGCCGATACCGCGGGTCGATTGCAGGCGAAGACCAATCTGATGGAGGAACTCGCCAAGATAAAGCGTGTCGTCTCGAAACTCGACGCGAGCGCGCCGCATTCGGTTCTGCTGGTTCTCGACGGCAGCGTCGGCCAGAACGCGCTTTCGCAGGTCAAGGAATTCGACGCGGCAGTAGGGCTTACCGGGCTGATTGTGACGAAGCTCGACGGAACCGCCAAAGCGGGTGTTCTGTTCGCAATCGCAAACACCAGCCGGCTGCCGGTGCACTTCGTCGGTGTAGGCGAAGCTGTGGAAGACCTGCGCCCGTTTGACCCGGAGTCGTTCGTCGACGCGTTGCTCGCGCGCGATTCGGATTGACGCGCATGAGTCAGATCGAATTCCGCGACGTCACGAAGCGGTTCGACAACGGAACGGAAGCGCTGCGGTCCGTCTCCGTCAGTTTCGAAGAAGGCTCGATGACATTTCTGACGGGCCACTCGGGCGCCGGCAAGAGCACCTTCCTCAGATTGTTGCTGCGCCTCGATCTGCCGACGCGCGGCCAGATATTCGTCAACGGCGTCAACATCGCGCAGCTGCCGGATCGCCGTATACCGGCGTACCGGCAGAACATCGGCGCGGTCTTCCAGGACCATCACCTGCTCGCGCATCACTCCGTGTACGACAACGTCGCGTTGCCGCTGCGTGTCGGCGGAATGAACGAGCGCGACGTCATCAGACGCGCCCGGGCAGCATTGTCGCGCGTGGGTTTGCTGGACAAGGAACGCCTGCTGCCGCCACATCTGTCGACCGGCGAGCAGCAGCGCGTCGGCATCGCGCGTGCACTCGTGAATCGACCGCGGCTACTGCTGGCGGATGAGCCGACAGGCAACCTGGACCCGGAACTGTCGCGCGACATCATGCGGCTGTTCGAGCAATTCCAGGAGGTTGGCACCACGGTGATCATTGCGAGCCATGAGCGCGAGTTGATCGCGGCAATGGGCAAGCCGATCGTCGAGTTATCTCACGGTGCGCTGAACGACGCGAACGAGGACCATGGCGAAGTACGAAAAGTCCAATGACCCGTGGCCGGTCAGCGGTGGTGGCCGCACCTCGGGTGGCGTGGTCCGCTGGGCACGCGATCACCAACGCGTCGCGCGCGACAGCCTGATCTTCGTCAGCCAGCGGTTCTGGACCAGCCTGCTCGTGTGGTTGCTGATCGGAATTGCGTTGGCGCTTCCCGGCGGTCTGTATCTGGTGCAGACGAATCTCGCGATGATGAGCGATCGTTGGGAAGGTCGCCCCGGAATCACGGTCTACCTGCGGGTCGACGCGGATGCGCAAGTCGGGCGCACGTTGCGCGATACGCTCGCTGAAGACCCCGATGTCGAGCGAGTCACGCTGGTGACGGCGGACGCCGCGTTGGCTGAGTTCGAGCGATTCACCGGGGTCAGCGACGCGTTGGCGCATCTGGAGCGGAATCCGCTGCCGGCGTCGCTGCGGGTCGTAATGAAGGACGACACGCGCTCGGAGCAGTTCGAAGCCATCGCGACGCGCTTGCGCGCGGAAGCCGGTGTAGACGAAGTCAGCATCGAAAAGACCTGGCTCGAGCGGGTGCAAGCGATGACCGCCGTCGTACGGCGGATGAGCTGGGTGTTGGCGGCGACCTTTGCTGTCGGTGCGGTGTTGGTGACCGCAACGTCGGTTCGGCTGGCGATCGAAGCGCGCCTGGAGGAGCTACGGGTCATGAAGCTGGTCGGTGCGACCAATAGCTACATCCGGCGTCCGTTCCTCTACTTCGGCCTTCTTTATGGACTCGGCGGCGGAATAGCCGGCGCAATGTTGATCAGTGCCGTGCTCGGCATTCTCGAGAAACCCCTCGTCGCATTGTTGGGGAGTTACGGGCAAAGCCTCGATCCGAGTGGCCTGAACCTGCTCTTCTTCGTGGTTCTCGTGGGGTCCGGTGGAGCGCTGGGTATCGCCGGCGCCCTGGTCGCCGCGAGACAACGGCTGAGCCACCTCCAGATCCTCTGAATCCGGTTGAACCCGCGCGGGTGTTAGCACTCTAAGACCTAGACTGCTAGAATTCGCGACAGCGTGTTACGGGAGGTAGCAACCATGACCACCAATTTACTGGCTTTCAACAGTCTCTCGCCGGGCGGAGATTTGAACGCGTACGTCCAGACGGTGAGTGGCTTCCCAATCCTTACGGCTGAGGAAGAAAAGGCCTTGGCCGAGCGGTTCTATTACGAGAATGACCTCGAAGCCGCACGCAAGCTGGTGCTCTGCCATCTGCGATTCGTCGTGCATCTGGCGCGCAGCTACGCCGGGTACGGCCTGTCGCATGGCGATTTGATCCAGGAAGGCAACGTGGGCTTGATGAAGGCCGTTAAGCGATACAACCCCGAAGTCGGGGTGCGGCTTGTGTCGTTCGCGGTGCATTGGATCAAAGCAGAGATGCACGAGTTCATTCTGCGCAACTGGCGGATTGTCAAAGTGGCGACCACGAAGGCGCAACGGAAGCTCTTTTTCAACCTGCGCAGCAACAAGAACAAGCTGGGCTGGTTGAATCAGGCCGAAACCGAAGCCGTGGCGAGAGATCTAGGCGTGTCGCCTGAAGTCGTCACGCAGATGGAAGGCCGTTTGTCGGCGCACGACATGGCGTTCGACGGTGAGTCGGACGACGAAGACGATGCGTGGACCGCGCCGTCGCAATACCTGGAATCGACCGGCGCGGATCCGGCCCAGGTCGTTGCAGACCGGGAGATCTCGTCAAACTCCAGCGACAGCCTGACCGCCGCCATGCGGACGCTCGATGCGCGCAGTCGCGATATTCTCGAAAGCCGATGGCTGACTGACGAGAAGTCGACGCTGCACGAATTGGCCGCTCGCTATGACGTGTCGGCCGAGCGCATCCGACAGCTCGAAAAGAATGCGCTGAAGAAGCTGAAGAATGCGATGCAACCGGCGGTGGTCGCGGCCTGATCTCGAGGGAGCCTTGCTGGTAAGGTGACTCAAACACCTTCTGCGGGTGACCGGTGCAGTTTGCTCGACTCTTCCTCACGCTGGGTGCCGGCAGCGCCGGCATCTCCGTGGTGTTCGGTGCGTTTGCCGCGCATGCATTGAAAGCGCGGCTCGATGCCGCGTCGCTCAGCGCGTTTCAAACCGGCGTCACCTACCAGTTCTTCCATAGTCTGGCCTTGTGCGTTCTGGCGCTTTGGCTGCGCCAGATCGGGCGTGAACTGGCGATCAGCGACGCGCCGGTGGTTGCCGGCATCGCGTTCCTGGTCGGCATCGTGTTCTTCTCTGGCAGTCTGTATTCATTGTCGCTGGGCGGACCCAGGTGGCTCGGGCCGATCACACCGCTGGGCGGTCTCGCGTTCATCGTCGGCTGGGTGTCATTCGCGTGGAGCGCCTGGCGCAATTGACGCAGGATCGGGTTTATATCCGGCGTCAGGGTCGCATGACCGTCGCGCAGGCTCGCGCATTGCGGACGTTGCTCGAACGTTATCAAGTTCCGATATCCGCAGAACCGGCGCCGTGGTCGGCGCTGTTCGGACGGGAGGCGCCGCTGGTGCTCGAGGTCGGCTTCGGGATGGGGCACGCGCTGTTCGAAACCGCTCAACGTCATCCGAACTGGAACTGTGTCGGCGTTGAAGTTTACCGACCCGGCATCGGCGCATTGCTGAATGCCGTAGCGGATGCGGAATTGAAAAACGTGCGCATCATTGAGGGCGATGCGCGCGAGGTGCTCGCCAACATGGTCGCGGAGGGGACGCTTCACCGTGTGATGGTTTACTTTCCAGACCCCTGGCCGAAATCCAAACACCACAAGCGTCGGCTGATCAACGCAGAATTCGCGGCACTCGTTGCGCGTCGCTTGCGCGTGGATGGCGAACTGCAGGTCGCCACAGATTGGGAGCACTACGCCGAAGCCATGCGAGCGGTGCTCGATGCGGAGCCGCTTCTGCAGAATCTGGCCGGTCCGGGGCAGTTCGCCGTACGTAACGAAGAGCGACCCACGACGCGGTTCGAAGCGCGCGGCGTGCGCCTTGGCCACCGAGTGTGGGATTTCGCCTATCGCAAACGCGACCTCACAGAAACTCGCTAACGACCGTATCGAGGTACCGCAGCCCCAGCGCGGTGACCGCAAGCCGATCGCCGCGCACGAGGCCGCGTTCGTGTAGCCGGGCCCATCGTGCGTCGATTGCCGACATCGACAGACCGGTCCGTTGCGCGAAGAGCTGTTTGTCCACTCCATCGATCAGTCTCAGCGCGTTCAGGAGAAACTCCCCCGCAAGTGCGTCGGGCTCGATGACCGCATCCGATCGAAGTTCGTCCGGTGCCAGGCCGAGATACCGCGTCGGAGCAAGTGGTTTGCTCGTGCGGACAATTGCGCCGCGTCCCGCAATGCTCACCTTGCCGTGGGCACCCGCGCCGATTCCGACGTAGTCGCCGAACGTCCAGTAGTTGAGGTTGTGCCGCGCCTCCTGTCCCTTCCGCGCAAATGCCGATACTTCATAGCGGTGCAACCCGGCGCTCTCCAGTAGTGCCAGCCCGGCCTCCTCGATCGCGCCAAGCGAATCCTCGTCGGGCAACTGCGGTGGGCGTTGTGCAAACTCCGTGCGCGGCTCGATCGTGAGTTGATACCAGGAGATGTGTGACGTACCAAGTGCAACCGCGCGCGACAAATCGGACATCGCGTCGTCGACGGTCTGCGCTGGTAAGCCATGCATCAGATCGAGATTGAAGCGCTCGAAACCGGCGGCGTTTGCTGCCGCCACGGCGCGCTCGGTGTCGCTCGGACCGTGGATGCGCCCGAGCACCTTCAAGTGAGCGGGGTTGAACGACTGCGCGCCGATCGAGAGCCGGTTTACCCCGGCTGCGCGATAGGCTGCAAAGTTTGCTTCGTCGACGGCACCGGGATTTGCCTCCAGCGTCACTTCAGCGGTGCCCGAGACGACAGATCGTTCGCGAATTCCGTCCAACAACCTTGCTATGGTGCGTCCGGAAATCAGGCTGGGCGTGCCTCCACCGATGAAGATCGTCTCGATTGCGCGGCCCTTCGCCATATCGATGTCACGGTCGAAGTCGCGCAGCAACTGCTCGAGATATTCCGCTTCCGGAATTGGACCCTTGGTCGGATGTGAATTGAAATCGCAGTAAGGGCACTTGCGTACGCACCACGGAAAATGGACGTACAGCGACAGCGGCGGCGTCTCGATCATGGTGCTTACCGGTGTCGAACCATCTCGTCGAGCGCATCGCGGATCGTAACAACGAGTTCGCTCGCCGCCTTGGCGCGATGGCTGATGCGATTTTTTAACGACGCCGGCAGTTCCGCGGCCGTCTGGTCCAGACCGTCTACGAGGAAGTGCGGGTCGTAGCCGAAACCGCCCACACCAGTAGGCATGTCGACGATGCGGCCGTTCCACGTCGCCGTGGCAATCAGCGGCGCGGGATCCTCGGCGTCGCGCAGGAACACCAGCGCGCAGAAGTAATACGCGCGTCGATCCTCGACGCCGGTGAGCGCTGCGACCAGCTTGCTGTTGTTCGCGGCGGGATTGGAAGGAAAGCCGGCGTATCGGGCGGATCGTACACCGGGTGCGCCACCCAGCGCGGCGACTACGAGGCCCGAGTCGTCGGCGATCGCGGGTAGGTTGCTCACCGCTGCGGCGTGACGCGCCTTGATCAACGCATTCTCGACGAACGTGATCGCCGTCTCTTCCGCTTCCGTCACGCCGAGGTCCTGCTGCGCGGAAAGCGTTACGCCGAGCGACGCCAGCACCGCGTTCAACTCTGCGAGTTTTCCCGCATTGTTGCTCGCGAGCACGACTCTCACTGAGCGATGCCGACGTACATCTGCTGCTGGAACTCCAGGTCCATTGGGGGCCGACCGGGCACCTTTACAGTCACTCTGAAGCGCAACACGTCCTGATCGGTATAGCGCAACGGCGCGATGTAGTAGATCGAATCGCCTTCGTTGATCACTTTGAACTGCAGCGGCGCGGTCTGGCTCAACAGGTTGATCGTCGCTCCGGTGACCTCTCCCGGAATCGCAGCGCCGTCCTCGCCCAAAACTGACAGATTTACGATGGCGCGGTCGTTGGCGCGAACAACGCCGTATTTCGCCGCCACATCGGGTTGCAGGAACAGCGTATTGACGACGACGTAGTGCACTTCGACACCGTCGAATTCCTTGAACTGTTCAGCAGCTGCGGAGGTCGAGAACAGGACGAACAGACAAAGCGTGGTCAGTCTCATCATTGCGGCCGTCCCAGGTGATAGAAGGCGGTGGTGCCCATGAGATTCGGAAAGCGACTCACGATGGAGTGATTCGCGTATTCGCTATTCACAACCAGTCGCTCGATTACGCGCAATCGTTTCCTCGCGCATAACCCTTCGAAATCGGCGAACGTGCACAGATGAATGTTCGGTGTGTCATACCATCGGTGAGGCAGGTGTTTGGCAACCGGCATCTTGCCGCGCGTGGCAAGATACAACCGACAGCGCCAGTGTGCGAAGTTCGGAAACGTCACAATGCATTCGCGTCCGATGCGCAGCATCTCGTCCAACATCACGTCGGGCCGCTTGACGCTTTGCAGCGTGTCGGTCATCACGACGAGATCGAAGCTGTCGTTCGGAAAATTCGTCAGGCCTTGATCGAGATCCTGCTCGACGACGTTGACGCCGGCTTTGATGCAGCTCGTGATCATGTCCGCATTGATTTCGAGGCCGTATCCGTTGACGCCCTTCGTTTGCCGCAGATGCGCGAGCAACTCGCCGTCGCCGCAGCCGAGGTCTAGCACGCGGGCGCCCGCAGTGACGAGATCCGCGATGATGGGTATGTCGGGCCTCATCGCGCGTTCACGCGATCGGCGACGTGCGACAGATATGCGCGCAGCACGCTGAAGTAGCGCGGCACCTGCAACAGAAAAGCGTCATGCCCGTGCGGCGTATCGATGACCGCGCTGACGACGTTCTTTCGTGCCGCGATCAGCGCATCGACGATTTCTTTAGAGCGCGCCGGCGCGAAGCGCCAGTCCGACGTGAACGAAACGACGAGGAAGTCGCTCCGTGCCTTGCGCAGCGCAGCGACAAGGTCGTCGTCGAAGTCGCGGGCGGGATCGAAGTGGTCGAGCGCTCGGGTCATCAGCAGATAGGTGTTTGCATCGAATCGCTGCGAGAACGAGCGGCCTTGATGATGCAGATAACTCTCGACCTGAAACTGTACGTCGCGCGCCGCCGCGAGATCGCCTG
>JANLUG010000478.1:0-3791 GCA_031363335.1 Gammaproteobacteria bacterium | reverse complement strand
GTCAAGCGACGACAACGAAGATCCAACGGCCGGACAATCGCGCAAAATGCATAGAAACTTCCGGGACACGACACCAATGAAGGCCGCAGTCTACTATACAAACGGCGCACCTCAGGTGTTCCGATACGAGGACGTCGCCGATCCGGCATGCGATGCGAACAGCATCGTCATCGACGTCAAAGCCGTCAGCATCGAAGGCGGCGATGTATTGAATCGGGCCGGTGGCGCGCTCGTCACGAAGCCACACGTCGTCGGCTATCAGGCCGGCGGCATCGTGCATGAAGTCGGTGCGAACGTAACTGCTTTCAAGGTCGGCGATCGCGCCGTGACGGTCAGCGCATTCGGCAGCCATGCCGCGCGTCGGGCCGTGAATCAAGCCACCGCATGGAAGGTGCCGAGCGACGTCGACATCGTGCTCGCCGCGTGTATCCCTATTCCGTTCGGAACCGCCGACGACTGTCTGTTCGAATTCGGTCGCCTCCAGAAAGGCGAATCGGTATTGATTCAAGGCGGCGCCGGCGGCGTCGGCCTGGCCGCGATTCAACTCGCCAAGCGCGCCGGCGCGCGCGTGTTCGCCACCGCGTCGTCCGATGAGAAGCTCGATCGGTTGCGCGACTTCGGCATGGACGAGGGCATCAACTACGCGCGCGGCGATCTGGTTGCAGCAGTCATGCGTGCAACCGATAACCGCGGCGTGAATCTCGTCGTCGACCCGGTTGGCGGCGACGTACTCGCGCAAAGCCTGAAGATCATCGGTTACCGCGGTCGCGTCGTCACCGTCGGCAACGCGAGCCGCGGCGAGCGTAGTTACGACATTCAGTCGCTCGCCGGACAGAACCAGTCCGTCACCGGTGTATTTCTCGGCGCGGAAATCACCACACCGCGTGTGCGGCAGATGATCGAAGGTCATATAAGAGACGTCGCCTCGGGCGCACTGAAAGTGGTCGTGGACAAACAGTTCGCGCTGCGCGACGCAGCGCTTGCACACGCCTACATCGAGGGCCGCAGTGCATTCGGCCGCGTCGTATTGATTCCCTAACCGCGCCGTAAAGGCGCTCGAGGCAGACATGGCCGACACGACCAACAAAGAGCAGATCGATTACTGGAACGGCGACGCCGGCGCGATGTGGACCAAGCGGCAGGACCGGATGGACGCGCTGCTGGCGCCGATCAGCGAAGCGACGCTGCGCGTGTGTGACGTCAAAGCCGGCGACCGGGTACTCGACGTCGGCTGCGGCTGCGGCGATACGACGTTGCGCTTCGCCGAGCGCGGTGCAGTTGCCACCGGCGTCGACATCTCGAAGCCGATGCTGGCGCGCGCCCGCGAACGCGCCGGCTCGAAAGCCACGTTCATTCTCGGCGATGCATCCGAAGCGCATTTCGACGTTCAATACGATCTGCTGTTCTCGCGTTTCGGCGTGATGTTCTTCGCCAACCCAATCGCCGCATTCACGAACTTGCGCACGGCGCTGAGCAGCAACGGCAAACTGTGTTTCGTCTGCTGGCAGCCGCCGCAACGCAACGCGTGGATCTCGGCGCCGTTCGCCGCCGCGCAACCCATGCTCCCGCCACCGCCGGTGCTCGAACCGCGCGCGCCTGGGCCGTTTGCATTCGCCGACCCCGACTACGTCAAAGAGATTCTGACCGGCGCAGGTTTCAAATCGATCACGATCGATCCGTTGACGACATCGCTGGTGTTGGGAAGCAGCGTCGACACCGCATTGGAGATGGTGTGTGAAGTTGGCCCCTTGAGCCGCTCGTTGGCGGGTATTGACCCCGCGACGCGGGCGCGCATCGTCGCGGCCGTTCGGGAACCGTTGCAGGCGAACCTGACCGACAAAGGCGTCTCGCTCGGCGCCTCCTGCTGGATCGTCAGAGCAGCCGCGTGAGGGCGCGACGATGAGCTGGAACGAAGAAATCGACGAGCTGCGTCGGCGCGAAGCGCTCGCGCAACAGATGGGCGGCCCGGACAAAGTCGCGCGGCAGCACGAATTCGGCAAGCTGACGATCCGCGAACGCATCGCCGCCGTCAGCGATGCGGGCAGCTTCCACGAAATCGGCACGCTGGCCGGCGTTGCGGACTACGACAGCGACGGCGCGCTGCGCGCGTTCACGCCGTCGAACTTCGTACTCGGCACCGCCGAAATCGGCGGGCGCCCGGTGATTCTCTCCGGCGACGATTTCACCGTGCGCGGCGGTTCCGCGGATGCGTCGATCGCCGGCAAACGGCAACGCGCCGAAGGGCTCGCCCTGGAACTGCGTTTGCCGCATCTGCGTCTCGTCGACGGCATGGGCGGCGGCGGTTCGGTGAAGACGATCGAAACCGCGGGCCGCACATACATTCCTCAGCTCGCCGGTTGGGAAACCGTCGTTGCGCATCTGTCGGTGGCGCCGTCGGTGTCGCTCGCACTGGGATCGGTCGCCGGCATCGGCGCTGCACGCGTCTCGACATCGCACTATTCGATGATCGTGAAAGACACCGCGCAGATGATGATCGCCGGTCCGGCGCTGGTGGACTGGGCGAAGCTCGGCGACGTGTCGAAGGAAGAGCTCGGTGCGAGCCGCATCCACACGCGCAACGGCGCGATCGACGACGAGGTGGCGAGCGAGACCGAAGCGTTCGAGCGTGCTGCCAGATTCCTGTCCTATCTGCCGACGAGCGTCGATGAGTTGCCGCCGGTGATTGCGACTAACGACGATCCGAAGCGGCGCGAGGAATTCCTGCTCGACGTCGTACCGAGCGATCCGCGCAAGGTCTATAAGATGCGGCCGATCGTCGAAGCGGTGGTCGACCGCGACAGCTTCTTCGAAATCGGCCGCCAATGGGGCAAGTCGATCATCACCGGGCTCGCGCGGCTCGATGGCGTGCCCGTCGCATTGTTCGCCGAGGATCCGTTCGTTTACGGCGGCGCGTGGACGGCCGATGCGTGCCGCAAGCTGACGCGCCTCATCGATATTTCGGCGATCTTCCACTTGCCGTTGGTGCACCTCGTCGACTGTCCCGGATTCCTGATCGGCAAACAGTCCGAAGAAGACAGCACGATCCGATTCGGTTCGCAGACGCTCGCAGCGCTGGGCCAATCGCCCGTGCCGTTCGTCAGCGTCGTGGTTCGCAAGGCATTCGGCGTGGCCGGTGCCGCAAATCACAAACCCGGCAGTCATCACATCCGCGTCGCATGGCCGTCGGGCGATTGGGGTTCGTTGCCGATCGAAGGCGGCATCGAAGTGGCATACAAAGCCGAACTCACCGCATCGGCAGACGCGGATGCGCATCTCGCGGCGATCAAGGCGCGGCTGAACCGCCTGCGGTCGCCGTTCCGTTCCGCCGAATATTTCGAGATCGAAGAGATCATCGACCCGCGCGACACGCGCGCGGTGCTGACGCGCTGGGTGCAACTGGCGCGGCGGCGGTTGCGACCCGGTGAGGTGGCTTTCGGCTATCGGCCTTAGGGTCCAGCGCAGACCAACGTGCCTTTTTAAGGGGCGTGATCAGATCCATCTCCGCTTTGCGCTTAAGAGAGTGATGAGAGCTGCACAACGGCTCTTTTCAATCCAAGGCGTCCATTAAAGAGGAGATCGAAAAATGACACGCTTCCTGAACAGGTGCGTCGTTGCCGGAGTCGCGTCGCTGCTCTGCTTACCGGGCATCGTCTTTGCCGGGGACCGCGGGCGTTGGCAAGAATGCTCGCCGGAGACGCTCGATGGGCTATACATGTTCTCGGGCAGCGGCCATTCGCTCGTGAATGGTGTCTGGCAGCCCAAGGCCATCGTGGAGTACATCCAGTTCAACG
>JANLUG010000530.1:0-2349 GCA_031363335.1 Gammaproteobacteria bacterium | reverse complement strand
GTCGCAACGACGCCGGGGGTATCGATGATCACGAGCGACTTACCGGACGATTCCGCCAGCGCGATGCGCAGGCTGCGTTCATCGGCCGCTTCGTACACCGGCACACGCAACAGTTCGCTTGCGAGCAGCAACTGTTCGCAGCCGGCAAGCCGATTGACGTCCTGGCTGATGATCGCAATTTGATCCGGGCCGAAGTTCAGCACGTGGTTCGCGGCGAGACGGATGACCGACGTCGTCTTGCCCGACCCTGGCGGTCCGATCAAACGGATACGTCCGCGCGGCAGCGTGACGGGACGCGACGCAATGCCGATCATTCGCGCAATCTGGCGTTCGACCGTCTCCCAGCCTGACGCGATTTCGACACTCGACGCCACCGTGTCCACGAACGCGGCATCAAAGCCGAGCGCACGCAGGCGTTCGACATATTCGGCCGTCGCGCCGGCACGGCGCACGCGCGTAGGTTCCGTGGCGTTCGGAAAATCGACGCTCGCGGTGATCTCAACGTACCCCTGCCGGCGCGTTTCGTTGATGATCACGGCGTCGGGCCCGAGCACTCCTCGCACTTTGCGCAGCGCTTCTTTGACGGTTCGAGCTGTAAAGACGTTGGCGTTCATGTCGAATGACCTCAACTTCTACCGATGGTGGCAACAACCGTGATCTGACGGTTGTCGGGGACTTCTTCATACGAGAGCACGTGCACCAGCCGATTGCTGAATCGCACGAACCGCGCCAGCAGCGAACGAACGGCGCTTGCTACCAGTAACACGGACGGCTTTCCGGAAATCTCCTGACGTTCGCACGCAGTCGCAATCGATCGCTGCAGGCGCTCCGCCATGCCCGGTTCGATGGCCGGCGAATCCGCGGGACCCTGTTGACGCGCGCGGATCAGTAGCTGTTCGAGCTCCGGATCGAGCGTGATCACGTCGAGTGCATCGGTGTGGCCGTAAACGGTCTGAACGATCAAGCGCCCCAGCGACACGCGTACCGATGCCGTGAGCGCCTCCGGATCCTTTGTGCGTCCCGCCGTATCGATCAGGCTCTCTGCAATGGTGCGGATGTCGCGGATGGGTACTTTCTCGCGCAGCAGGTTCTGCAGCACTTTCAGCAATACCGAGATCGAGATGCTGTCGGGCACCAGTTGTTCGGCGAGCTTCGGCGCGGACGCAGCGAGAATCTCGAGCAGCTTCTGCACCTCGTCGTGGCCCAGCAACTCGGCGGCGTGGTCTTGCATGATCTGGTTCAGATGCGTCGCAATGACGGTGCTCGCATCGACCACCGTGTAGCCGAGCGTCTGTGCCTGTTCCTTGTGCGATGCATCGATCCACACGGCCGCGAGACCGAACGCAGGGTCGCGTGTCGCAATGCCGTTCAGCTTGCCGAACACTTCACCGGGGTCGATCGCGAGCCACTTGTCCGGATAAATCTCGGCGTTGGCCACCGGCACGCCCATCAGCGTCAGCCGATAACTATTCGGCAACAGGTCGAGGTTGTCGCGGATGTGCACCGACGGCACCAGCAAGCCGAGTTCCTGCGACAGCTTCTTACGCACGCCTTTGATGCGCGCCAACAGTTCACCGCCCTGATTGCGGTCGACGAGCGGAATCAACCGATAGCCCACTTCGAGGCCGAGCACATCGACCGGCGCGACATCGTCCCACGACACTTCAACCGACGGGGAAGCTTCGCTGCGTGCCTCGACCGGCACGGGCGCGTTAGCGCGTCGAATCTCGTTGCGCGAAATGTAGCGGGCGCCGATCGCGGAACACACGGCCAGCGCGATGAACACAACGTGTGGCATCCCCGGCACCAGCCCGAGAATCAGTAGAATCGCCGCGGCCACACCAAGCGCACGCGGATCGGTGAACATCTGGTTGATCACCTGCTGACCCATGTCCTGCTCGCTGCTGACACGGGTCACCATGATCGCCGCGGCGGTAGACAGCAGCAGCGACGGAATCTGTGCGACGAGACCGTCACCGATCGTCAGCAAGGTGTAGTGCTTCACGGCGACGTCGAAGCTCAAACCGTGCTGCATGATGCCGATGCCGAGACCGCCGATGATATTGATCAGCATGATCAGAATGCCGGCGACCGCGTCGCCGCGAACAAACTTGCTGGCACCGTCCATCGCGCCGTAGAAATCCGCTTCCTGGCCGACTTCTTCACGGCGTTTGCGCGCCTGCTCCTGGTCGATCATGCCGGCGTTCAGATCGGCGTCGATCGCCATCTGCTTGCCGGGCATCGCGTCCAACGTGAAGCGCGCCGCGACTTCGCTGATGCGCCCTTGCCCGCGCGTGATGACCACGAACTGGATCACCACCAGGATCAAGAACACGATCATGCCGACGA
>JANLUG010000496.1:0-9052 GCA_031363335.1 Gammaproteobacteria bacterium | reverse complement strand
TGCGACATCGAGGCCTATATCTACCTGCCGTTGCTCGAAGAGCTGAACTACATTCCGAAAGAGAAGTACTCGCACGCGCCGGAAATTCTCGCGCACAGCCGCGCCATCGGCGAGCACTACAACCTTTATGAGAACGCCTGCTTCCAGACGGAAGTGACCGACATGC
Organism: Gammaproteobacteria bacterium; assembly: GCA_031363335.1. Classification (GTDB taxonomy): domain Bacteria; phylum Pseudomonadota; class Gammaproteobacteria; order Pseudomonadales; family Azotimanducaceae; genus DATJGR01. The sequence goes on along the minus strand of JANLUG010000496.1, from coordinate 8,886 downwards.
GCTGGGACGAAGACGCCGCGCGCTGGATCGTATCGACCACCCGCGGCGACAAAATGCGCGCGCGCTACGTTGCGATGTCGAACGGCCCGCTGAACCGTCCGAAGCTACCGGCGATCGCAGGCGTCGAATCGTTCAAAGGCCATACCTTCCACACCAGCCGTTGGGACTACGACTACACCGGCGGCGATCCGAGCGGCAACCTGACCAAGCTGCGCGACAAACGCGTTGCGGTAATAGGCACCGGTGCGACCGCGGTGCAGTGCGTGCCGCATCTCGGCGCGGCGGCGAAGCAGCTGTTCGTGTTTCAGCGCACGCCGTCGTCGATCGACGTGCGCAACAACCGTCCGACCGATCCGCAATGGGCGCAAACGCTGGAGCCGGGCTGGCAGCAGAAGCGGATGACGAACTTCAACGTGCTGGTGACCGGCGGCTTCCAGGAAGAAGACCTCGTTGCCGACGGCTGGACCGACATCATCCGCAACCTGGGCGGCTTGTCGGCGCAGCGGGCGCCCGATGCGAACATGACGCCGGAACAGATGGCGGCGTTGGTCGAACTCGCCGACTTCCAGAAGATGGAACAGGTGCGGTCGCGTGTCGATCAGGTCGTGCGCGATCCGGCAACGGCTGCCGCGCTGAAGCCGTACTACCGGCAGTTCTGCAAGCGGCCGTGTTTCCACGACGAATACCTCGACACGTTCAATCGGCCGAACGTGAAGCTGATCGACACGCAGGGCCGCGGCGTCGAACGCATCACTGAAAACGCGGTGGTGGTTGACGGCAAGGCGTACGAAGTCGATTGCATCATCTATGCGACCGGCTTCGAGGTCGGCACGAGCTACACGCGCCGTGCCGGCTACGAAGTGGTCGGCCGCGGTGCGCAGACGCTGACGCAGAAGTGGGACAAAGGTTTGTCCACGCTGCATGGCTTCCAGAGCAGCGGCTTCCCGAACTGTTTTTTCATGGGCGTGACGCAAGGCGGCTTTACGGCGAACTTCCCGCACATGCTGAATGAGCAGAGCCTGCACATCGCGTACATCGTCAAACAGGCGATGGCGCGACAAGCGCGTACGGTCGAGGCATCGCAGGAAGGCGAGGCCGCGTGGGTCGACACGATGCAGCGCTTGAAGGCGAACAACCTGAAATTCCTGACGGAATGCACGCCGGGCTACTACAACAACGAAGGCAAGCCGGGCACCGGCACCAGCCTGCTCGACGCGCAATACGGCGGCGGACCGGAGGAGTTCTTCCGGATCATCCGCGAGTGGCGCGACGACGGCACGATGCGCGGCCTCGAAGTCGCCTGAAACGCAAGGACATCGCAATGTTGCTGCAGGAAAACTACGAAACGATGCAGATCGAGCGCCGCGCTGACGGCATCGCGATCGTCACGCTGAACCGGCCCGAACGCCTCAATGCCGTCAACGGCCGCATGCACGCCGAACTCGCACGCTTCAGCCGCGACTTTGCCGACGATCGCGACCTGCGCGTACTGGTGCTCACCGGCATGGGCAGGGCGTTCTGTGCCGGCGGCGACTTCGGACCGGGTGATCCGATCGGCTCCGATCCGAACGGACCCAACATGTGGACCGAGGGGCGGCAGATCGTCGATCACATTCTGGAATGCGAAAAGCCGATCATCGCCGCTGTGAACGGTTTCGCGATGGGGCTCGGCGCCAACGTCGCGCTGTTGTGCGACGTCGTGGTCGCCGGTCCGAACGCCGTGTTCGCCGATACGCACGTCAACATGGGCATCGGCGCCGGTGACGGCGGTCAGCTGATCTGGCCGTTCCTGATCGGCGTGAACAAGGCGAAGTACTTCCTGATGACGGGCGACCGCGTGAAAGGCAAAGAGGCGTTCGATCTCGGCCTAGTGAATTTCTACGTGGAGGACCAGGCCGAGTTGATGCCGAAAGCGCTGCAGATCGCCGAGCGACTGGCGGCCGGCGCGCCGAGAGCGATCGCTGCGTCGAAGATGGCGGTGAACGCCTACCTGCGTTCGGTGTCGAGCATGATCATGCCGATGTGTCTTTCCGCCGAGATGCAGACGATGCATACGGCCGATCATCGCGAAGCGGTGCTTGCGTTTCAGGAAAAGCGCGCGGCGAAATTCACCGGCAAGTGATGTAGCCGATCAGGAAGTGACGCCCGGTCCGGTAGCACTCACGCGGGTTGAAGCATCGGGTTGGTTGCGCTGACGACGGGACCGAGCCGCCAGAAATCGGATGTGAGTTGCACGAGCAACACGGTGGCCGCCATTCCGATTGCCGGCAGCAACGCGGCATTGAGCGTTCCCCAGGTCTGCGCTGCATAGCCGATTGCCAGGGAGCCGATCGGCATTCCGGCGCTCATTGCGAATGAGTAGATGGAGATCAACCGCGCGCTCAGTTCCGGGGGCGCCGCTTCCTGCACGATGCTGCGCCCCATCGTCATGGTAAATCCGCCGCCGAGCCCCCAGACGAAGCTCAACACGAAGAACGCCCAATACGGCGGGCTCAGGTAGAGCAGCGACAGCATCACGCTGCCGAACAACAGCGACAGCATGAACGCGCGACCTTGCCGCTGCACGCCGCCGCGTCGCATCAGAAACGCGATCACGACGATCGTGCCGGCCATGTTTGCGCCAAAGGCGAGCGACAAGTCTGCGGCGTCGCCGTGGTACACGTCGCGAATGATCAGCGGCAGCAACACTAAGAACGCGCCGACGAAGAACAGACCGAGCGCGAAGGTGAGAATCAGCGCCGGACGCATGCGCTCGGAACGCATCGCGATCGCGAGACCGACACCGATTTCGCGCAACGGGTGGCGCCCCGTCGGCGGGCCGGGTTCGCTCGGCGGCAGTAGCGCGCAAGGAATCGCGCCGAGCGCGAACATCACCGCGGAGAGCACGAGCAGGCTCGGCGCGCCGATGCGATCAGTAAAACTCGCGAGCGCGAAGCCGACGATTTGAGCGCCGAACTGCAGACCGATGACCAGGATGACGGTGTGCTGAATGCGCGAGCCGGCGACGCGCGTCAGCATGGCGTCGCGCGGTGGACCCGAGAACGTACCGGCAATGCCGCCGAGCAGCGCGAGCACGAGCAGCGAATTGAACGTCAATGCGCCGGCACCGACCAGCCACGCCATCGAAAGCTGCGCCAACGCCACCAGAAGATGCGTGACGATCAGAATTCGTCGTTGCTCGAAACGGTCTGCAATGAAGCCGGCGACGAGCAACAGGAGCAATGCCGGCAGTTGAGTAATCATCTGCGCGATGCCGACGCGCTCCGCCGATTCCTGCAAGGCCACCACGACGAGCCACGGAAAGATGATGGCCTGCAGTCCGCTCGGAACCAGAAATGCGATGTTGGCGAGCAGATAGGCGCGAAGGTCTCGGGTCACAACCAGACTCGTTCGATCGATGGGGCATCATCCACGAGCGGCAGCCCGGAGCAAGTAATTTGCGCGAATGGTGACCTCTCTCCGACGCCGCGCGTCGTGATACCGTCGCACTCCGTTCCACGCACACAGGTAAGTTCCCATCAGTACCCGAATTCGTCCGAGTACACGCTGGTTGTACGGTTTCGGCGCGGTTGCCTTCGGCGTGAAGGACAACGGCTTCTCCTACTTCCTGATGTTCTACTACAACCAGGTGCTGGGACTGTCGGGTTCGCTGGCCGGCACCGCGATCTTCATCGCGATGATGGTCGATGCCGCGTGCGATCCGATCATCGGCTTCTGGTCCGACAACACGCGTTCGCGCCTCGGCCGTCGCCATCCGTTCATGTACGCCGCGGCTATTCCGGTGGCGGTCGCGTACTTCTTCATCTGGAATCCGCCGGTGCTCTCCGAGTTCGCGCTGTTCGTCTATCTGACGGTGATGTCGATCCTGGTGCGGCTGTTCGTGTCGATTTACGAAACACCGAGCACGGCGATCGTGGCCGAACTCACCGAAGACTACGACGAGCGCACGCGCCTGCTGTCGCTGCGCTACATGTTCGGCTGGATCGGCGGATTAGCGATGGCGTTCCTGATGTGGCACTACTTCATGGTGAAGTACGGCGTAACCGGGCACTTGACGTACGAGACCTACGGCTTAGTGGGCTCGTTGGCGATGGTCAGCGCCATCTTGTTGTCGGCCGGTGGACTGCACCGGCAGATTCCGTTTCTGCATCAACCGCCGCCGCGGCAACGCTTCCGCGTCGGGCAGATCATCAGTCAGATCGGTGTGACGCTGTCGAACCGCAACTTCCTGTCGCTGTTCATGGCCGGATTGTTCGCCGCCGTCGGCGCCGGCGTGGCGACGAACTTCGATGCGTACATCAACACGCACTTCTGGGAATTCACGCCGGAGCAGGTGAGCTGGATCGTGCTGACGCTGTTCTTCTCGGCGGCGTTGGCCGCGTCGTTCTCTACCCTGGTGACGCAGCGGTTCGACAAGAAGGCGACCGCGATCGGCATTTATGCGGTATCGATCGTGTGGGGTACCGCCCCCGTCGTGCTGCGCCTGCTCGAGTGGTTTCCGGCGAACCACACGCCGTGGCTGTTTCCCGTCATGGTGATGCACTCCATCGTTTCGGTGACGCTGATCATCATGTTCGGCATCGTGCAGAGTTCGATGCTCGCGGACATCGTGGAAGAAAGCGAACTGAAGACCGGCCGCCGCGAAGAGGGCCTGTTCTTCGCCGCGCGCACCTTTGCCGCGAAGGCGACGTCGGGTGTAGGTACGTTGATGGCGGGCGTCGCGCTCGACCTCATCCATTTTCCGCGCGGCGATGCACCCGGAACCGTACCGGCGGAAGCGGTATTCAATCTGGGCTTGATCTACGGACCCTTGCTGATGGTGTTCTACCTGCTCGCACTCGGTTCGATGTGCTTCTATCGAATCACGCGCTCCAAGCACGGTCATCATCTGGAGATACTTAATCGACGGACCGCGTGACGAATTCGCGCAACAACCGTACCGTCAAATCCGGTGCTTCGAGCGGTAGCAGGTGACCTGCATCGGGTATCCGCATCGTGCAATGAGGCAGCAGTTGGCACAGGTGTTCGAACGCCTGTGCCGGCAGCGACCCGCGTCCCGCGCGCACGAGTAGAACCGGCGCTTCGATGCGCGGCGCCGCCGCGAAGATGTCGAGGTCGCCGCTGGTCGCGAAAATAGTTGCTTCCACATCGGGCCGACACTTCAACGCAACCGTGCCGTCCGGTCGGTCGCGAAAACCCTCCGCGAGATAGATGTCGAACGCGCGCGGTTGCCACGCCTGGAACATCGGCTTGCTCTGCCACGCCGCCCGAGCGCTGTCGCGAGACGGCCAGACAGCGGCGCGCTTGCGCGCCTGCGCGGCGATCAGCGGTCGCGGGTCGACGATGCCGCCGCTCGGGTCCAGCTGCGCACGTAGCGCGTCGTCGGGATGAATCGGCGGATCGAGCATCGCGATGCGCTCGAACAAACCGGGGCGCTGCGCTTCGGCGGCGGCCGTGATGATGCCGCCGAACGAACTGCCGATGCCGTACGCGATTTGCGCGTGTCCGGTTTCTGCGAGCAGCGCATGGGCCACGGCCGCGAAATCGTCGACGAATGCGTGCATCGGATAGCCGGCCGGAGCGGGCGGCGCCGCGGAGTCGCCGTGTCCGCGCGCATCGATCGCCACCACGCGATAGTCGTTCGCGAGCTGTTCTGCGACGAGCGTCCAGGTCGCGCCGCACATACCGTTCGCGTGATGCAGCAATACGATGGGCCGATCGCCGCCCCAGTCCCATGCGGCGATTTCGATCGATCCATTGGTCGCGAACCGCCGTTGTCGCGGCTGCATTTCAGGTCTCCAGGTTGCCTAACAGTTGAGCGTTGTCGCGATCGATCAACCGCCCGGCTGAGTGATCGTCGTGAATATCTCGGCGAACCGGCGGACCACGAGGAAATGGCCTTCGTCCGGAAATCGGTGCAACACGGCGCCCTTCACCTGTTTCGCCATCAGTTCTGCGTGCGCTGCCGGAACGTTGCGGTCCACACCGCCTTGCCAGAAATGCACCGGTATCCGGATGTCGGTGAGTGAAAACCCCCAGCGCGCCGCGAACAGCTCAAAGTCCTGTGCGGCCGCAAGCCCTGCGCTTGCAGAGCTGCGGGTCATGTCGTCGATCAGCGCTGCATGAAACGCGGGGTCGGCGAGGATCGCCCGGTCCGCTTCCGGCAACTGCCGCCGCAACATTTCGAATGCGCGTTCCGGATCGCGCCGAAGCAGTGCGACCTGTGCTCGCATGAGCAGCCGCATCAGCGGCCGCGCGCGCTTCGAAAGAGTGGTAAGCCAGCGATTGAGCGGCAGCATGCCTTCGGTGGCAGCCGGGTCCCACAGCGGCCCTACGCCGCTGACGCAACCAACCCCGATGAGGCGCGACGCGAGCGCGTGCGCACAAGCGAGCGCGTGTGGACCGCCGCCGGATATACCGAACACCGCAAAGCGCTCGATGCCGAGATAGTCGGCCAGCGCCGCTACATCGTCGCTCCAGTCCGTCAAGCGTCGTTCGGGATAGAACGTGGAGTGACCGTAGCCGGGTCGATCCGGGGCGATCAGTCGATAGCCGGGCGGCAGTGGCGTGCTCGAGGTGGGCGCGACCTGCAGCCTCGACCCCGGCGTGCCGTGGAAACCGAACACCGGAATGCCGGCGCGGTCGCCGAACTCGCAGTACGACAGTTCGCGCCCTCCCGGTAGCCGGATCACCGATGCCGTGAGCGTTGTGGCAGCATTCATCTCGTGTCCCCATTCACGTGCAGACCCACACCAGCGCGCAAGCTTAGCTGCTTCGCGGCGATGCTCATATTCATGCATGCGGCAGGCTGTGCGCAGGCGGTGGGCACGTGTCGGCACGAATCGACCGCGGAACCCGTCCGCAACGCAATGGCAACCGGGCGCTTCGTCTCGTATCAACCGACGGCCCTGCAGATCTTCGATGGTCGCGCGACGCACGCGGATGAAGCGAGCATCGCAGCGGATCTGACGGTTTTACGCAGCCGCTTCGACGGCCTGATCACATACGGCGCGTTGCACGGTGCCGAGCGTATTGCGGACGAACCCGCAGCGGCGCCGGTGTTCGCGAAGGTGGATTTTCTGCTCGCGAACGTTCATCCGGTTTTTCAGCCGTGGTTCGCCACCGCTCCGGACGAGAACGCGGCGCAGTTCGTCGTTCTACAAGCAGTTGCGGGAACGATACACGCCGACCGCAATGCGTGCGTTCGCCTACTTCGCGGCGTTCGACGCGCCGTGGCGCGTCGACGACAACCATCCGGTGCCCGGCTACCACCCCGAAGAAGCGCATTGGGGTTTGTACGACGACCGGCGCAAACCGAAACAAGTGGTTGCGATCATTCCGGTGCTCGAACACTCACACTGAGCACGGCACTCCCGCCGGTCGCGGCTCAGTTCGGAATCCGAACCCGCATTGTCGAGAAGCCGTGGAACATGCACGAACTGACGCGCTCGGGTTCGCCGTCGAGTTCGATCCTCTCGAAGCGCTTCAGAATCTCCTCCCAGACGATGCGCAATTGCATTTCGGCGAGCCGATTGCCGAGGCAGCGGTGGATGCCGAAACCGAACGACAGATGATGGCGCGGATTTGCGCGGTCGATGCGGAACGCCTCCGGATCGTCGATCACTTCCGGGTCGCGGTTACCCGAGAGATACCAGATCACCACGCGATCGCCGGCGCGGATGCGCTGGCCATGTAGTTCGACGTCTTCGGTCGCGGTGCGCGCCATGTGTGCGAGCGGCGTCTGCCAGCGGATGATCTCCGGCACCATGTTCGTGACCAGCCCCGGGTTCGCGCGCACCTTCTGAAATTCGTTGGGATATCGGTTCAGCGCCAGCAGCCCACCGCTGATCGAGTTGCGGGTAGTGTCGTTGCCGCCGGTGATCAGCAGGGCGAGGTTGCCGACGAACTCGCGCGGCCCCATGTCGCGGGTGCCTTCGCCGTGCGCGAGCATCGAGATCAGGTCGAACCCCGGGGTCGCGTCGTCGATGCGCGCGTTCCACAGTTCGCTGAAGTACTCACCGACGTCGGCGAGCGTGTTGTAGAAGACATCGGGAGACGGCACGAGATCGGGATTGTCGGAGCTGCCGAGAATGTCGGACCACGCGATCAGCTGTTTACGTTCCTCGATCGGCACCCCGAGCAGCGTCGCGAGCATCTGCCCGGTCAGGTCTTTCGACACGTGTTCGACCCAGTCGAACGACTCACCGCGCGGCAGTTCGTCCAGAATGAGCGCGGCGCGTTCGCGAATGACCGACTCGAGTTCGGCTAGGCCGCGCGGCGTGAATCGCGGCGCCACCGCCATTCGCTGCGACTCGTGCCGCGGCGGATCCATCTGAATGAACATCGGCAGGAACTCGGCCGTCTGCGGCGTGCCGAAGATCGTGATGCCGCCGGTGGCCGAATCGGACGAGAACCGTTTGTGGTCGGCGTCCACCGCGAGGATGTCGTTGAAACGGGTGATCGACCAATAGGCGCCGTACTGGCTGTCCGGGCAGAAATGCACCGGTGCTTCGTGGCGCAGCCGCGCGAAGTACGGGCCAACGAGATCCGCCTTGAACAGTTCCGGATTCGCGACGTTCAGCTCTTCGAGCGGAATCGAATAGGGATCGATCGAGGGATCGACCGGATCACGGCGCCTGCGCCGGCTGCGATGCGTCGAGCCGACATATTCGGCGGCCTTTTCCCGGTACGGCAGATACGCATCGCTGCGATGTTTCATTCCTGTCCCCTTTGTCGTGTTGCGGATACTACGGCATCCGAACTTCTATCTTGAACCGCCATCGCGCCTGCGTCAGATTGCACACCATTACCAATGCATCTGTAAGGACGACGACATGAGCCACGATCTGATCATCTCCGGCGGCACCGTCATCGACGGCAGCGGCG